>NZ_JBEXYU010000031.1:0-137969 GCF_040631115.1 Nonomuraea sp. NPDC005692
CCGCCGAATACGAAACCCTCTACCGCGCAGAAATCAAGTCAGCTACTCTCGCCCCAGCCACGTAACCCGGTCTCCAACAAACCCGGCGCGGTTCAAGGGGGAGATTGAACGGCCGCCTGGAGCGAACATGTTCACATCCCCGGTGTGCCCGATGGGGTGGGGAAGCAGAGGGAACGGCGGGGAGTCACGGGGAATGCGACCTGCGTGCTGAGCGGCGTCGTTGCAGGTTGAAGTTGCCGCGAAGGTCCGCGCTTGCCGAGGAAGACGAAGGCGTCGTCCGGTAGGACGCTCAGTGAGCCGCGCTGAGGGATTGTCGATCGCCCCGGCGGCTGGCCACGCAGCGGTGATCGTAGGGCTACATCCAACCCCCAGCCGGGTTGGTTCAGTCCAGCTCCACGCCGAGGAGGCGCTCCAGCCTCGGGAGCAATCACGAGATGACGGTCAAGACAGCTTCGGAGAGGCGGCGGTTCTGCGGAGGGCCGCCTCGTATTGCTGCCTGTCGAAGACAAAAGGACCAAGCGCCACGAGATCCCAGTTGGGACGGTGGCCGTTACGGAATCCAGACCAAGTGACGGTCTGCTCGGTTACCGCGACCTGGGCGGTCAACGGCCAGCTTTGAACAAGGCGTCTCAAGGGAGGAGCCTCCCCGAAATCGGTTCGCTCATCGAGGCGGTCGAGGCTCAGGGATGGCGATTGGAGCACATGGCCACCAGCGTCCTGCCGTCCGCCGTCAACCGCCGTAACAACATCACATGCTTGTTCCGCCGGAGTGAATGAGACCTGAGCGGCGGTGTCGTCGTAGCTGTGCCTTCGCAGCGCGTCGGTGATCTGCCGGCTACGCGAAGAAGGTCTGCTCCGCACCGGGCTGAACCTCGTCGCTGCGCGGAACCCGTAGGTCCAGTCGGACTGCGACGCGAGTGCCTGTCATCCGTACGTGCCTCCCACGTTGTAGTCATCGCCGGAGACGACGAGACGGAGATGACTGATGGACGACGGGTTCGCCAAGTACGTGGCGCATCGCCATCTACGGCTGTGCCGGATGGCGTACCTCCTCACCCGGGACTGGGGCACCGCCGAGGACCTGGTGCAGACGGCGTTGGCCAAGGCATGGGTGGCCTGGCGGCGGATCGAGGGCAACCCCGATCCGTACGTCTATCGCATCATCGTCAACACCCACGCCACCTGGTGGCGCCGGCTGTGGCGCGGCGAGGTGCCGGTCGAGACCCTGCCCGAGACGGCCGACCCGCAGGACCACGCGGCCGCCGTGGGGGACCAGGCGGCGCTGTGGAAAGCCATCGCCGCCCTGTCGCCCCGCCAGCGGGCGGTGATCGTCCTGCACTATTTCGAGGGACGGACGCTCACCCAGATCGCCGACATCATCGGCTGCTCGCTGGGCGCGGTCAAGAGCCAGCTCGGCAGGGCCCTGACGCGTCTGCGCGTCGATCCGGACATCCGCACCATGAACCTGGAGGAGCTCCAGCGATGAGGCACACGGAGAGCAACCTGCGCACGCTCCTGGACACGTACGCCCACGACGCGACCGGTAGGGAACCGGTCCCCCACCTCGATGCGATCATCCGCCGAGGCCGCCGGATGCGGCGGGCCCGACGTTCGCTGAACGTCGGGGTGCTGGCCGTCGCCATCGCCGCTGCCGTCATGCTGACGGGCCCCGACCGGGCCGACCAGGCCGCGGTGGCCCAGCCGCCCAGCTCGGCGCGGATCCAGACGCCCCCGGAACCGCCCGAGACGTACCCCGTAGTGCTGGGAGCCGAGAGGTTCACCCTTCCCCTCATCCACTCCCAGAGCTTCGGTACGACAGGCGTCCGCCGGACCGTGACGTTCACACCGACGAGCGCCTCCACCGGTTACAACGTGGTCTGTGCTGATCCCCGAGCCTGGGTCGTCGTCTCGGTCCCGCTCAAGGGTGGTGAATCGGGCGGCACGTCCGGGCGGTGCGGAGCCGGGGTGGGCGGCCACCACGACCGGCTGTCGGCGCCCGCCAAATGGCTCAAGCACCGGCAGACGATCCAGGTATGGGTCTTCCCCTCGGACGCCCCCGTCGTCAGGGTCGTCGAAGAACTCGGCCGCTGCCGGCCGTTCCAGAAGGGGGCGGCGTGCGACGAGCGGGCGGCCGGCGTCTCGCTTCCTCGCCCGGACGTGCTCGAACGCCTCTCGGCGGAGGTCGGTGAGCAGCCCGGCGAGTGGGCGGTCGGCGTCTACGACCGCCCGATCACCGCCCCCGCCACCGTCGATCGTTCCTGATCGCCGGACACGATGATGGCCGGCGTCCCGCCCGACAGGGGCACCGGACGAACGGGACCGCGACCCTCTACCTGGAGCCGGTCCCGGACGGCGGGCGGGACACGACGTGGCCGGCCGGCGTCTGTGCTCGGGTGATCGGGAGCGTGGTTGATCGCCGCGTCCACCGAATGTGGCCGGCAGCCGAACTTCCCGCGCACCTGCCCCGCCCACTAGGCTCCAGCCGTGATCACGGTTGTCGACTACGACCCCACATGGCCGGATCGGTTCGAGGCACTGCGCAGGGAGTACGCCAAGGCGTTGGCAGCCGCCGAAGTCGCCGTGATCTCCATCGAACACGTCGGCAGCACGTCGGTCCCCGGGCTGGCCGCCAAGCCGATCATCGACTGCGACATCGTGGTGGCCGAACAAGATGTCGCGGCCGCCACGGACGTCCTGATCGGCCTGGGGTTCTCGCCGTTGGGCGAGCGGGGGATCCCCCAGAGATGGGCGTTCAGGGAACCCGCACGACTCGCCGGGACCCACACCTACGTCATCGTTGACGGTTCGCTGTCGCTGCGCAATCACCTCGCGGTCAGAGACGTCCTGCGAACCAACTCGAGACTTCGCGACCAGTACGCCATGGTGAAGAAGCACGTCGCCGGGAACGCCGCCGACGGCGACGAATACGGGCGAGGGAAGAACGCGACGGTGCAGGCCATCCTCGCGGAAGCCGGTCTGACTGACGCTGAACGAGCATCGATGAATGACAACCAGGTGCCGTCACACGATGAGATTCCGAAGTGACATGCCCGGTCGCGAGCTTTCGTCGGGCTCGGCGTGAACACGCGAGGTCAGGTGTAGTCCGCGTACGCCAGGTGGATCCCGCAGTTGCGGCATCTGAACAGGTAGCCGGTCGGGTTTCCGTCTTTGTCGAGCGCGGCAAGGAATTCCTCCACCTGCCCGGAAGACCATCCGCCCGTGGATTGCTCGAAGCGCAGCATTTCCCGTGCGTCCGGGTAAGCGGCGAGTTCCGATGCCCCGACCGCGCCGAGGAAAGCGGCTCCGTCGCCACAATGGAACAGCCAACGGTTCCCCTGCCAAGTGGAGAAACCGGGGGTTCGGCGACTGATGACCTCGATCGCCTCCGTCGGGACGTCGCCTGGGGCGTCATACACGTCCACGAGGGTGGCATCGAAGCGGGTTGCGAGACTTCCGTCCGCGACGCACCAGGGGCAGGGCTCGCCGGCGAGAGATTCGACGCAGTAGACCGGCCCTGTATAGACGTAGCCTCTCTGTCTCTCACAGCACACACAGGCGGCATCAGAGGCCGTCACCGATCCCGTATTGAGCGGGTCAGGGTGATAGGCGAAATCGGGCAGCATGGCGGTAGCGTACGCGGGGCTCATGGGGGATCAGGGGCGCGGCGCCACGGGCCGGGCCCGTCCACCGGGCGCCATATCATGATTCGCTGTCTGTGCTGCTGAACTCTTTTGCTCTCGTCGTGCATGATGAGATGCTCTGCCGTGTGAATGAGCCCGATGACGCCGCCACCCCTGAAACCGCGACGGGTGACGCCCTGACTGTGAAGTCCCTGGGGAACGCCGCACTCATACTTGCAGCAGTGGTAATCGCTTTCGGTTTCATTCTCCAGAAAGAGCTCTCCACCAATGCTTTCCTCGGGTCGCTCATTTTCGCTGGAATCGGTGTCGGGCTTCGTATCGAAGCCGCGATTCGCCTGCGCGACTGATGGGCCGTCCCGCTTCAAGCCGCCTGTAGGTGTGGCACGGGGGCAGGTCAGCCGACGACGCCGCTCATGAGCGGTCCTTTCGCGATGTCCGGGGTCAGGAGCACGCCGGTCAGCCGGGCCGCGAGGAGCAGCGCTCCCGACGCCGACGACGGTGCTTCGGCACCGGTTCCGGGTCCGTCCTCGGGGGCGAGGCCCGACTCCCTCATCAGGTCGTTGAGGCGATCAGGATCGCTTCCGTGCCGCCATTCCGGGGTCTTGGGGTTGAAGTAGGTGATCAGCTCTCCGTCCACCGCGTCCGGCGAGCACGGTCTCCGGGGAGAGGCCGTCGTCCAGCAGCTCGTCATGGGTGAGCGGTCGGATGCTGTTCTGGTCAGCGCCCAGTCGGAGAAGCGCCTCCACCTCGCCGACCCCGCGTACGAAGGTCAGGCACCACAGATCGCCCAGCTCATCGTCCTCGGCCAGCCAGGCCACATCGGCGTAGGTGTACGCCATCCGCACCACCTCATCTGTTGATCGTCGTGCCATGAGCGTGCCAGAAGGAGCGGTCGGCAACGGTCGCTCAGACGTGCCCCCTCCGTCGCCGGCCGGGGGTGGGGCGCCGGTGCGTGCGTAAGGCCCGTACGCTCCGAATGTGGCCGATGTCGACCCCGGTGGGCTACCAGGAGCAGAGGGTTTCAGGACGGGCCCGCCTGCTCGGCGCGAGGGACGGGCAACGAGCGGGCTCCTGGGCCCAGCCCTGGTCAACCTCGCGCTCGGCGTGCCCGCGACCCTGCCGCTCGCTCTGGCACGGTGGCTGCTGACCGACTACCTGCCGATGGACTGCAGGAGCACGGAGGACCTTGCCAAACCGGTCCTGGTGAACTGCAACTACACGACGCTCGATCACGCGGGCATCGTCATGTTCCTCCTGGCGGTGACCGGGATCGTCATCCTGACGCTGGTGGTGGTGGTCGACGTGGTTCTCCCGGTCCGGCGCGGGCGGGGGCTTGCGGCACGGCTCGGCACGGCAGTGCTCATCCCCCTTCCGTTCGCGATCTGCCTGGCGCTGCTCTGACGCCGGGACCCGGGCTGTCCGTCGACGGGGGGTGCCCAGCCGAGGTCGGCGGCGAACCGCGGGCCCGAGTGGGCGAACCTGCCTCTCACCGATGGCCTGCTTCACGTGAGTTGTGAATGCCGACAAGCTCGGGCAATGTGGCCGTGATCATGCTGCTCAGCTGTGAGAGGCCGCCCATGTACGTGGTCTATCGATCCTGGAACCAAGGGTTGTTGGGGAAGTCGGTCCGGCGCCTGGCTGAGCCGACGGTGCTGGAGTGGGTCCGGAACGTTTGGAGTGCTGCCGCCGGTCAGGACCTCCATGACTGGCTCATGCGGGAGTTGGGTGCGGATCTCGATGGACTGCCCTGGCTCTTCTCGGAGGGCGGCCCGGCTCCCGAGACCATGCAGGAGCTCCGCACTCTTGCCAGAACGCGGATCCCGGACGTCTATCAGTGCAACGTCGACGAGCACAGCGTTCGCGTCCTCGCCAACGGGCTGGACTACGACGTGGCCTACTATCTCGTCGACGACGCCGCGGTCGCGGCGGCTCCGGAGCGGTGGGCCTTCGCCGTGCACGAGGGGCCGCTGCCCGAGGTCGTCGATCCCGTTGCGGGCGCCACGACGTTCACACCGCCCCTGCGGGTCACCGAGCTGACCGGCCGATCGCCTACGGGGGAAGGGTGCGTCTTCGCGGTACTGCTCACCTGCAAGGCGAGGCACGACAGCATCGGCTGGAATCCCACTCATGCGTTGCCCGGTGTGCGACTGCCGCAGTTCGGTGCGGCGCTACGGGACCTGGACGCCTCCACCGAGGAGTGGCCTGAAGAACTGGACGTGCTGCGCCTGCTGGTCGCACCCGGCGAGGACGGCATAGAGGCCGCGCTGGAGCGCTGCAGCCGATGGCCCGAGCACCCGCGGGGGTCGGGCGAGGAGCGTGCCCTGCCTGACTCGCATGCCGAAGCGGTGCGGCTCCTTGCGGCCGATCAGGAAGGGACCGTCGTCCGGACCGGTGAACACGTGGCCCAGATGTTCGTCCACGGCGGCGACGGGACGTACGAACAGTGGTTCTTCTTCGACGACCGGTGGGCCGGCGCCCACCCTGAGCTCGCCGCGTCGCTGACCTGGTTCGCCTACCACTGGGATCCGCTCTGCTCAGGTGGTCACCTGTACCTCACTCCGTGCGCCGACAACCGGGTCCGGTACGTCGTCGTAGTGGAGGACGACGGCCAGACGCACGTACGACAGGCGCAACCCCACGACGAACCACGGGTGTGGGACCTTCGCCGCTGGTCCTACGAGAAGCGGCCGCCGGGCGATCTGGTGGCCGGAGAAGTGCTCGGCACGGTGGAGATCCAGTTGCAGCAGCCGTCACCGGACACGTGCAGGTTCACCGAGTTCAAGGTCACCCGCAGCCGCCATGGGCAGGCGGTCGCCAACTTGCTCGGCCGGCACGTCCGCCAGGATCTGCAAGGGGCCGGTATCAGCCGCACCACCGGTTGGCTTCCCGTGAACAGCCTGTATCTGCATGGTCGCCGTTTCCTGCGGGTGCTCGGCCGCACTCGTGAAGGCTCTGACGGGGCTCATGTCCTGATCGGCGAGTGACGCATGGCCCGCCTCCGGTGCGGGGCCGGAGGCGGGCGTGGTGGGCGGGGGTGGGATCGCAGTCAGGCGGGGAGCAGGCCGATGGCTGCCTTGGTCTGGCGGATCTTGGCGCCGGCCAGGTCGCGGGCTCGTTCGGCGCCGGACCGCAGGGCCTTCTGGACGTGGCCGGGGTCTTCCGACAGGTGCAGGTAGCGGTCGCGGATGGGGGCGAGGGTGGTCACCACCGCGTCGGCCACCGCCTCCTTGAGCTCGCCGTAGCGGTCGAACCGGGACGCCAGGTCCTCGGGGGCGCGGCCGGTGCAGGCGGCCAGGATGGCCAGCAGGTTCGAGACGCCGGGTTTGCGGTCGGGGTCGTACGCGACCGTGTTGTCCGCGTCGGTGACCGCGCGCATCACCTTGCGCCGCAGCACGTCGGGCTCGTCGAGCAGGCGCAGGACGCCGCCCGGCGTGGCGGCCGACTTGCTCATCTTGTCGGCGGGGGCGGTCAGGTCCATGAGACGGGCGGCCACCGGCGGGTTGACCGTCGTGGGCACGGTGAAGACAGGGGCGTACCGGGTGTTGAACCGCTGGGCGACGGTTCTGGCCAGCTCGACGTGCTGGCGTTGGTCCTCACCGACGGGGACCTCGTCGGTGTCGTACAGCAGGATGTCGGCGGCCATGAGGATCGGGTACGTCAGCAGCGACATGCGGACCTGCTGCTGGCGGCCGGACTTCTCCTTGAACTGGATCATCCGCTGGGCCTCGCCGTAGCCCGTGGTGCATTCGAGCAGGTAGTGCAGTTCGGTGTGCTCCGGGACGTGCGACTGGACGAGGAACAGACAGGACTCGGGGTCCGTGCCGGCGGCCAGCAGCAGGGTGGCGAACTCCAGAGTTCGCCGGTGCACCTGGGTGGGGTCGTGGTCCAGGGTGAGCGCGTGCAGGTCGGAGATGAAGACGACGGTGTCCGTGGTGGTCTGTCCGGCGATGATCGGGGCGATGGCGCCGAAGTAGTTGCCGAGGTGCAGGTCGCCGGACGGCGTGAAACCCGTGAGACGTCGTGGCATCGGTGGAGCTCCCTCAGGTCGGGAGCCGCCTCTCGTCCTGGATCGGCCGAGGGATGAGGACACCGACGGGCCGCCCGGGACTGGGCGGCCGCTGTGTCAGGTCTGCGCGGATGAGCAGTGCCGCCCTGTTAGGGGCGCCACCAACCGAGAAATGAGTGGATCATCCGCATGACGCATACCGTACCACCCGGTTTGGAACGGGCGGTCCGCTGGTCGATGAGTATGGTTAAACGTCTGGTGGTTTGGTGGGTTGGTCCGGGATCATGTGCCCGTGGCGATGCGCCTGGAGATAGGGCAGTTCGTGCTCGCCGTGAAAGGCGTGTGGGCGCGGACTCCTGGTTATCTGCTGGGAACGGTCACGACCCTTTTCGGGGTGCTGGTCGCCACTCAGGCATGGGCCATGGGCGAATGGGCCAAGAATGGCCCGCCCGGGATAGGCGATCCGGACGGCGAAAACGGCTTGGCGTTTCTGGCCACCGCTTCCGGTGCGGTGACGACGGTCGTCGGCCTGTCCATCTTGATGGTGCGATGGTCCGGCTACGACTCCCGGACCGCGCCGGTACGCCGGCGACGCCCCCGCAGCAGGACTGGTTCGTGGAAACAAGGAGTTCGGTGAAGCGCTGGTCATGGCGGTTGCTGTTCGCGGTTGTGTTGGCGTTCTCGGGAATGGCGGGGCAGGCCGAGGCCGGGCCCGTTCCCGAGAGCGATGTCGGCGATGACCAGGAGATCGCGGTCTTCCTGTGCGCGCCGACCGTGTCCAGGTGTGACAAACGGCATGCGACGGCGAGACAGCGGCGCGACATGGAGGCTTTCCTGAACTCCACGCCTGGCGTGACCGAGGTCAGGTTCGTGAGCCGGGCGGCGTCCTATGCGGAGTTCCGGCGGGAGTTCGCCGGTCAGCGGAAGATGCTGGACGAGGTGCGGGCCAAGGACATGCCGGAGTCGTTCTGGATCCGGGTCTCCGAGGTGGCTGATCGGGCTCACATCGTGAATGCGGCCGATCGGCGGCCCGGGGTCGGGCTGGTGGTCGATCAGCTGGAGACCCGTCGCGTGACCCGGCCGGACTGGAGTGTGGAAGTCTCCGTGTTCCTCTGCACGGGCGATTCCTCCTTGCCCGAGTGCCGGCACGGGCGGGGAGGGGCGAACAAGAAAGCCGCCACCGCCAAGGAGAAGAAGGCGATCGTCGCCGTCATCGAGCGGATTCCCGGCCTCGAATCGTATGAATACGAGGACCAGAAGACGGCCTATCGCCACTTCGTCGAGACGTACGCGGACAATGAGACGTTGATCGCGGCTACCAGGGTGTCGGACATGCCCGAGTCGTATCGGCTGTCGATACAGCCGGAGGTGAACCGCGGTCCCTGGCGTCACCGTCTCGCGAAGATGCCGGGGGTCAGCCAGGTGGGGGACCACGAGTGCGTGTCGCAAGGGGCGCGGCTCTGGTCCGAGTACGGGCTGCAGGACGTCGAAGCCCGAACCCGGGAATGCGAGTAGCAGCGTCGACGCGCGAGCGTTCTGTTCAAGACCGGGGGGCGGCGTACGGCTGAGACTGCGCTCATGTCGCAACAGACCTTCACCCCAGCCCTCGGACGGCTGAAGTTCACCCGCCTGTACGACCCGGTCGTCGCTCTGACGCGGGAACGCCTGTGGCGCAGCCTGGTGGCCATGCACGTCGCCCCCAGACCCGACGACACGATCGTGGACGTCGGCTGCGGCACCGGTTCGCAGGCCATGCTGCTCCACCGCCTCGAACCGCGGGCCCGGATCGTCGGCGTCGACCCCGATCCGGAAACGCTGGCCCAGGCGCGGCGCAAGAGCAGGGCGAACGGCACGGCCCCGGAATGGCGGCTCGGCATGGGGGACGCGCTGACCGGCCTGCTGGGGCCGGGTTCGGCCGACACGGCGGTGTCGAGCCTGGTCCTCCACCAATGTCCGCTGCCGATGAAACGCGCGATCCTCGCCTCGATGCACGCCGTGCTGCGGCCGGGCGGCAGGCTGGTGATCGCCGACTACGGGTGGCAGCGGACGGCGTCGATGCGGCTGGCGTTCCGTGTCGTGCAACTGGCCGACGGGGTGCGGGACACGCAGCCCAACGCGGACGGCGTGCTGCCGGAGCTGATGACCGACGCGGGGTTCGCGGACGTCCGCGAGGCGGAGGTCGTGCGGACGGTGACCGGCTCAATCTCCGTCTACGTCGCCGACCGCGGCTGACCGGCGCAGCAGCGGCAGCACGGTCGCCGGCGTGAGCCCCAGCATGTCGCGCAGCTGCCGGTGGAAGTGGGCCTGGTCGGCGAAGCCGCCGTCGAGCGCCGCCTCGGCGATCGAGCGGCCGTCGGCCAGGGCGCGGGCCGCGCGGGTGAGCCGCCGCCAGATGCGCCATCGGGCGAGCGGCATGCCGAGTTGCAGCCGGGCCAGCGCGCGCAGGCGTTGGGGGGAGAGCCCGGCCTGCGCGGCCGCGTCGGCGACAAGGAGGTTGCGCGACGTCAGCACCTCCATCGCCACCACCAGGCGCGGATCGAGCGCCCCGGACGGCCGAGGCGACGCGACGAGACGGAAGTCCTCCTCGCGGAGGGCATGCAGGTCGGCGGCCACGGTGATCACACCGCCGGCGGACGAGGCGCCGGGCTCGGAGGCGCAGCGGTCGCGCAGGGCGGACGCGTACGAGCACTGCGGCTCGACGAACCAGATGCGGACGTGCGGCGCCCCGGGCATGCGGTGCCGGACCATGGGCGGGATGATCAGGGCCGGGCCGCGATGACACGTGCCCCGCTCGTCGATGACGGCCACCTCGCCCGCCACGGCGGCCGTCACCTGGTACGCGGCGTGACGATGGAGCGAGTTGTCCGCCGACGGCCCCTGGTACGACGCGTACCCCTCACCGATGAAGAACCGGCTCGTCATTCCTCACCCCCTCTGCCGGACCACCGCCCATCGTGCCGGAGATCAGGACCCGGGGGATCAGCTCCACGTGGCGCGCTTGAGCACGCCGGCCAGCCCGTAGGTGTTCCAGGCGTCCACCACCAGGATCCTGGACTGCGGCAGGAACCACTCCTTCTCGTTCCACCTGGCGGTGGTGCGGCCGGTGTCGTTCGTCACGCAGCGGTTCGGCCAGGTGGTGTACTTCGCCTTGTGCCCGGCGCCCATCGGCCGCAGCCCGCGGTAGGACGCCTTCTCGCCGGGATACCAGCTCAGGTTGGAGTTGAACGGGCACGGGATCACCCCGCTGAACGGATGGAACTGCTGCTTGCCCGTGTACGTGACGGAACCGCCGCCGACCGGCACGTTCGTGTAGTCCTTCGGCCCGAAGATCCAGAAGCCCTCGCAGTCGGGCGCGAACGGCTCCGGCTTCTTGCACAACAACCCGGTCACCACCACGACGTGGTCGCCCGACCGGTACACCCTCCAGTCGGCGGGGATCCGCAGCGTCATGCCGCGGAAGGAGAGCGTCTTCCCGGCGGAGGAGGCCGAGGCGAGGGACGCGGTCGCGGGCAGCACGGTGGCGGAGGCAGCGGTCAGGGCGGCGAGGAGGAGAGGGATCTTTCTCATGGTTCGGGAAGGTACGCAGCCCCACTTGCGGAGGGCTGGCCATCTACTTGGAGGAGGTCCGTCGTGGGTGGGTATGGGGTAAAGCATGATCTTCCTGAGACGGGCCGCGCTGATGGCCGTCCTCGCCTTTCTGGTCATCCCGATCACCGAGGTCGTCGCCGCGCCGCAGCCGGCCGCGGCGCAGTCCGGCGCGCGCACCCAGGCAGGCGCCGAGGCCAGTACGGCGCGGGCCCGGCGCATGCTGGCCCAGCTACGGGTCGCCAGGCCCTTATCCCTGCGCGGCTACACCCATCGCCGGTTCCAGCCCAAATGGGGACGTCACAAGGGAAGGTGTGACGTACGCGAGACCGTCCTGGCCCGGGACGGGCGGCGGGTGCGCAGGAACGCGGCCTGCCATCCGGTCAAGGGCGTCTGGTACAGCCCGTACGACGGCAGGCGGCTGAAGAGCGAGCGCCTGGTGGACGTCGACCACGTCGTCCCGCTGGCCTACGCCTGGCGCTCCGGCGCCAAGAGGTGGAGCCAGGCGCGGCGGCGGGCCTTCGCCAACGACCTCACCCGTCCTGAGCTGGTCACCGTCAGCCATTCGGCCAACATCGCCAAGGGCGGGCAGGGGCCGCAGAGCTGGCGTCCGCGCCGCCGCGCCTACTGGTGCCGCTACGCGACCTCGTGGATCACCGTGAAACACCACTACCGCCTGTTCGTGACGCGCAGCGAGCGCGTGGCGCTGTCCAACATGCTGCGCACCTGCGGCCGCTGACCGCCCGTGCATCCGGCCGGCCGTACGTTCACGCCTGGCCGGGAGCGAGCAGTTCCTTGAGCGCCCGAGCCGTCGCGCGCGGGAAGGCCGTGTTGCCGTTGTGGCCGCCCGGCAGCGTGACGGGCTCGGTGCCGAGCAGCTCCGCCAGCGCGAGCGCGCAGCGGTAGGTGTGCACCGAAGGCCGGGTGGCACGGCCGATCGCCGGGATCACCCGGGTCCCGGTGCCCACCGTCTCCGCCGGGGCGAGGTCGTCCTCCATGACGGCTGTGAACTCCGTCCCGATGAAGAACCCGAAGTTGGCCTGCCGCCTGGCCGTGAGCGGCTGCGGGGTGAGCCCGTCCTCGCTTTCGTCGTGGGCCGGGTCGATGCCGAGGTGCCGGGTGATCGCGGGGACGGCCGCGGCCAGCCCCCCTTCCGCGTGCGCCCGCTGGATGGCCGCCAGCTCGGCCACGTGCTCGGCGCGGCCGGCGGCGGGCAGCAGGTTCGGCAGCACGGGCTCGTGCGCGATCAGCGTGCCGAGCACGCCGGGGTGGCGGGCCGCGACCCGCAGGCCGATCGCGGCCCCCATGCTGAACCCGGCCATCAGGGCGGGCCCGTCGGCGACCTCGGCGAGCAGCCGCGCGACGTCGTCGGCGTGGTCGGCCATGGTGACGGGCGGCGCGGCGGGGTCGAGGGTGCTGCGTGACAGGCCGCGCCGGTCGTAGGTGACGACGGTGAAGGCGTCGGCCAGGAGCGGCACGAGGTCGGCGGTGCGGTCGGCGTCGCCCTCGCCGCTCTGCGACAACAACAGGACCGGGCCGCTGCCCTCGACCTGGAAGTGAAGGGTGGCGCCTGGGACGGGAAGGGCGTTCATGTGGGTCTCCTCCGTGAGAGAAAAGCATCTAAATCGATGCATCGATATAGATGTATCATGACTTCATGAACGGAGTCGAACTGTTCCTGCTCGGCCGCACCCTCATGAAGATCGGCGAGCAGGCGATGCCTCAACCGAAGGGCGACGGCCCGCGCGGCTCGGTCCGTACGGTGCTCGTCGTCCTCGGCGACGTGGTGGCCCATCCCGGCACGACGGTCAGCGAGATCGCGGCGCGGACCGGCCTGCCGCAGAGCCAGGTGTCCACGGCCGTCGCCCGGCTGGAGTCCACGGGGTCGGTCGAGGGCGTGCCCGATCCGGCCGACCGGCGGCGGCGGCTCATCCGTCCCGCGGCGACGCCGTCCGCCCGGGTCGCCGAGGTCAGGGCCGCCACGATCGACGACGCCCTCGCCGCCGTCCTGCCCGATCCGGGCCCCGAGGCGGTCCGCGAGGTCACCGCCGCCCTGGAGGTGCTGGCCCGCCATCTCACGCCGGAGGTCGCCGCCCGCGTGCGCGATGTCGAGGGGGCGGCGGGCGTCCTACGATCTCAACCGTGAAGACACCGGCACGCAGTCTCTATGTCATCGTGTGCGCGGCCGGTCCGGCCGGCGACGTGGCCAGGCTCGTCGTCCCGGCCCAGGACGAGGGCTGGGCCGTCCAGGTCGTCGCCACGCCTTCGGCGCTCGACTTCGTCGACGTGCCGGAGCTGGAGCGCCTGACCGGGCGCCCGGTCCGCAGCCGCTACCGCAGGCCGCACGAGCCCAGGCCGCCCAGGGCCGACGCGATCATCGTCGCTCCGGCCACGTACAACACGATCAACAAGTTCGCCATGGGCGTCGCCGACACCTACGCGCTCGGGCTGCTGGCCGAGGCTCCGGGGCTCGGCATCCCCGTGGTCGTCCTGCCGTTCGTCAACAGCGCGCTCGCCTCCCGCGCGCCCTTCCGGCGCAGCGTGGAGGAGCTGCGGTCGGAAGGGGTGCGCGTCCTGATCGGGCCGGGGCAGTTCGAGCCGCACGCCCCGAGCGCGGGCGACGGCAACGACACCTACGTCTGGGAGAGCGCCCTCACGGCGCTGCGCCCCTGACGGGAGGCCGGCGGGCCGCGGGCCTTGTCGAACGAGATTCGCGAATGACATTCTGGAATTCGGAACCTCGTCCCCGGAGGACGCATGGACAAGGAAGCCCTCCGCCGCAAATACCTCGAAGAGCGCGACAAGCGGCTCCGCCCGGACGGCAACGACCAGTACGTCCGCCTCACCGGCCGCTTCGCCCACTACCTCGACGACCCGTACACGCCGAGGACCGAGCGCGCACCGAAGACCGACCACGTGACGGTGGCCGTCGTCGGCGGCGGGTTCGCCGGGCTCGTCACCGGCGCCCGGCTCAGGGAGGCGGGGGTCGACGACGTGCGGATCGTCGAGAAGGGCGGCGACTTCGGCGGCACCTGGTACTGGAACCGCTACCCGGGAGCCCAGTGCGACACCGCGTCGTTCGTGTACATGCCGCTCCTGGAGGAGACCGGCCACATGCCGACAGAGAAGTACGCGCACGCCCCCGAGATCCTCGAACACTGCCGCCGCATCGGCAAGCACTACGGCCTGTACGACGACGCGCTCTTCCACACCGAGGTCCAGGACCTGGAGTGGGACGCGTCCCGGTCGCGCTGGACAGTCCGCACGAACCGCGGCGACGCGTTCACCGCCCGGTTCGTGGTCATGGGCATCGGCCCCCTGCACGTGCCCAAACTCCCCGGCATCCCGGGCATCGACGACTTCCGCGGGCACGCGTTCCACACCAGCCGCTGGGACTACGACTACACCGGCGGCGACCCCACGGGCGCGCCCATGGACCGGCTGGCGGACAAGCGCGTCGCCGTCATCGGCACGGGCGCGACGGCCGTCCAGTGCGTGCCGCACCTGGCCCGCGCCTGCGCCGAGCTGTACGTGTTCCAGCGCACCCCCTCCTCGGTGGACGTACGCGACAACCGGCCCACCGACCCCGCCTGGTTCGCCGGGATCGCCACCCCGGGCTGGCAGCAGCGCTGGCTGGAGAACTTCACCGGCAACCAGACCGGCGGCCTGGTCGACGAGGACCTGGTGATGGACGGCTGGACCGACATCGCCCGCCGCGTCCGCGCCCGCATCGCGGCCCTCCCGCCCGAGGACCTGACCCCGGAGAAGATGGCGCAGGCGTACGAGGACTCCGACTTCGAGAAGATGGAGGAGATCCGGGCCCGCGTCGACGCGATCGTCGCCGACCCGGAGACCGCCGCGAGGCTCAAGGCCTGGTATCGCCAGCTCTGCAAGCGTCCCTGCTTCCACGACGAGTACCTGCAGTCCTTCAACGTGCCGGGCACCCACCTGGTGGACAGCGACGGCAAGGGCGTCGAGCGCGTCACCGGGCGCGGGGTGGTGGCCGCGGGCGTCGAGTACGAGGTCGACTGCGTCATCTACGCCTCGGGCTTCGAGGTGACCACCGACTACACCCGGCGCGCCGGCTACGAGCTGACCGGCCGCGACGGCGTCCGGCTCACCGACCGCTGGGCGGACGGCATGCGCACCCTGCACGGCATCCACGCGCACGGCTTCCCGAACGCCTTCGTCGTCCAGCCCACGCAGGGCGCGAACCTCATCTCCAACATCCCGCACAACCTCACCGAGGCCGGCCGGACGATCGCCACGATCGTCAGCCACGCGCTCGACCAGGGCTTCGACGAGGTCGAGGCGACGCGGGAGGCCGAGGACGCCTGGATCGAGCTGCTGCTGTCGGGCCCGGGAAGCATCCTGGGCGCCTCCGCCGACTGCACGCCCGGCTACTACAACAACGAGGGCCACGACCCCGGCAGGAAAGGTCGGCTGAACATCGGCCATCCACAGGGGGCGATGGCGTACTTCGCCTACATCGACAGCTGGCGCACGTCGGGGGCGTTCGAGGGGCTGGAGTTCCGCAAGCGCGCAGAGGCGGAATGATCCGGCCGCTCGCGCTCGGGCGCGGGCTCGGGCTCGGGCGCGGGCTCGGGCGAACGCGATATTTGCGCGGATTCGTCAGGGATGGGCACTAGTTTCGTCCACCATGAGCTACGACCTGTACTTCGGCTCGGAGGGCGACGAGCCGCGCCCGCCGGACATGGTGGCCTGGAACAACGTCGTCACCCAGGCCCGCGCGCTCCTCGGCGACGTGACGATCTTCGAGGACCCGCCCAACTGGGACCTCGAGCACGAGGGCACCGGCATCTCCGTGAACCACTGGGAGGGCGGCTGGGGGATCAGCGTGCCGTACCGGTGGCACGGTGAGGCCGCGAGCCGGGTCGTGGACCTGATGTACCAGGTGGCGCGGATCGTCGAGCGGGAGTCGGGGCTCGACGGCAACGATCCCCAGCTCGGCCGCCCGCTCGCGGACGCGGACGCCGCGGCGGCGGTCAGCATGTTCGACGCGGTCGCGGTGCGCTACGGGAGGGCCTGACCCCACCTATCTGAACGATCGGTCGTTAATGTATGCTGGCGACATGGCCGACGTGAAGGAAGACGGTCGCCGGGCGCGCGGGCAGCGCAGCCGCGAGGCGATCCTCGGGCAGGCCGTGTCGCTGGCCTCGGTGCACGGTCTGGACGGGCTGACCCTGGGCCGGCTGGCCGAAGCCGCCGGGGTCAGCAAATCCGGATTTTTCGCACACTGGCGGGATAAGGAGCAACTCCAGCTCGACACCATCGAGTGGGCCGTCCGCCAATGGACCGACGAGATCGTCAAGCCCGCGCTCAAGGCCCCTCCCGGCGTGGCCCGCGTCCTGGCCCTGCACGAGGCCCGCCTGCGCTTCTACGAGAAGGGCGTCCTGCCCGGCGGGTGCTTCTTCTACACGGCGCGGGTGGAGTTCGACGACCGTCCAGGTCCGGTCAAGGACCGGGTGGCCGAGTCGATGGCCGACTGGCTGAGGTTCATCGAGCGGCTGGTCCGGGAGGCGGTCGAGCTGGGGGAGCTGCCCCCGGAGACCGACCCGGCGCAGCTCGCGTACGAGATCGACGCCCTGGGCGAGGCCGTGGTCACCCACACCCGCCTGCTCGGCAGGGGCGAGGCCGCCTACGAGCGGGCCCGCCGAGCCGTCCACGACCGACTGAAGGAGCTCGCGTGACCCAGACCCGCCCTGCCCAGGTGCACTTCGACGACCTCGACGCGATGGGCCTGCTGCACAACTCGCGTTACGCCCTGCTGGTCGAGCGCGCGATCTCCGCCTACTGGGCCGAGCAGGGCTGGAGCTTCGACCCGGCGATCTCCAAGTTCAAGGACCTCTACCTGGCCGTACGCGAGTTCAAGATCACCTACAGCGCGCCGGTCATGGGGGCGGGCGAGGTGCTGGTCGACTTCTGGATCGACCGCATGGGCCGCACCAGCGGCGTCTACGGCTTCCGCGTCCTGTCCGAGGACCGCTCGGTCGTGCACGCCGAGGGCTACCGCGTCAACGTCAACCTCGACCCGCAGACCTTCCGGCCCACGCCGTTCAGCGCCGAGCTGCGTACCGCCGCCGAGCCGCTGATGGTGGGCTGAGCCGCCGACGGTAGACCCTGCACTACTGCGGGCCGCTCCCGTCCCCGGATACGGTCACCGGGTGGGAAACAGGACCGCGCTCGAAGCGCTCACGCAGCGGCCGCCCGCCTTCCTGCGGTCGGCCTGGCCGTGGCGGTGCGTGGCGTACCTGCTGGGCAGCGTGGTCCCGGGGGCGGCCGTCGCCCTCGGGGTCACGGTGGTCGGGCTCACCGAATCGCCGGCCGGCCTGCTGCTCGTACCGGTGCTGCTGGCGCTGGTCGTGCCGCTGATCGCCCGGTTCGAACGCGTGCGGCTGCGCCTGGTGGACACCGTGCCGCTGCCGCAGGTGCCCGACCGGCGCCGGCGGGAGGCCGGGGTCGCGGTCATGACGGTGTTCGCCATGTGGTGGATCGACCTGGTCATGCTGGGGTTCACCGTCGGGGGGCCGGTCCTGCTGATCCTGTCCCCCGTGGTCCAGCCGGAGGCCGTGCCGGCATTCGGCGCCGTGGCGAGCGTGGCGGGGGTGCTGCTGCTGCCGGTGGCGGCGTACACGATCACGGCGTGGGGCGGGGCGCGCGGCGCGATGGTCAGGGCGGTGCTCGCGCCGGCCGGGTCGGAGCTGAGCGAGGTCATGCGGTCGCGGGCGCGCCTGGTGGACGCGTTCGAGACCGAGCGCCGCCGGATCGAGCGGGACCTGCACGACGGCGCGCAGCAGCGGCTGGTCGCCCTGTCGATGACGCTCGGCCTCGCCCGGCTGGACGTGCCCGAGGACTCGCCGACGGCCCGGATGCTCGACGCGGCGCACGACGAGGCCAGGCAGGCGCTGGCCGAGCTGCGCGAGCTGATCCGGGGCGTGCACTCGCAGGTGCTCACCGACCGGGGGCTGGGCGCGGCGATCCGCGACGTGGCCGGACGCTCGCCCGTCCCCGTGGACGTGGACGCCGAGGAGCTCGGCCGGCTGCCCGCGCCCGTCGAGGTCACCGCGTACTACGTGGTCAGCGAGGCGCTGGCGAACGTGGCCAGGCACAGCGGAGCCACCAGGGCCGCGGTCACCGCCCGGACGGCGGCCGGCACGCTGGCCGTCGAGGTGCGCGACGACGGCGTCGGCGGCGCGGACCCGGCCAGCGGCACCGGGCTGACCGGCCTGGCCGACAGGCTGGCCGTGGTGGCGGGAAGATTGTCGGTGTCCAGCCCGCCGGGCGGCCCGACCCTGGTACGAGTGGAGATCCCGTGCGCGTCGTGATCGCTGAGGATGCCGTGCTGCTCCGCGAGGGGCTGGCCGGGCTGCTCGAACGCTTCGGCCACACCGTGACGGCCTCGGTCGGCGACGCCGACGCCCTGGTCGCGGCGGTCGCCGAGCACCGCCCCGACGCCGTGGTGACCGACGTGCGGATGCCCCCGAACTTCACCGACGAGGGCCTGCGCGCCGCGCTCGCCCTGCGCCGCCGCCACCCCGAGCTGGCCGTGCTCGTGCTCAGCCAGTACGTCGAGCAGACCTACGCGGCCGAGCTGCTGGAGTCCGGCGACGGCGCGGGCGTCGGCTACCTGCTGAAGGACCGGATCGGCGACGTGCGCGAGTTCGTCGACGCGCTCGACCGGGTGGCCGCGGGCGGCACGGTCGTGGACCCGGAGGTGGTGCGCCAGCTGCTGCGCCGGCGGCGCGACCCGCTGGCCCGGCTCACCCCACGCGAGCAGCAGGTGCTCGGCCTGATCGCCGAGGGCCGCGCGAACGCCTCGATCGCCAGGGAGCTGGTCGTCACCGACGCCGCCGTGGCCAAGCACATCGCCGGCATCTTCACCAAGCTCGACCTGCCGCCGGAGGCCGACGGCCACCGCCGGGTCCTGGCCGTGCTGGCCTACCTTCAGGGATGACCGGCGGGAAGTCCGAAAAGTAAGGTTCGTTGGCATGAACGAGCAGTGGCAGGAGGTCGGCGACCGGGTCTACGTGCGTCGCCATGAGTCCTTCGACCTGAACACGGGCCTGATCGTGGGCGACGGGCACTGCCTGGTGCTCGACACCCGCAGCTCCCACCGGGAGGCGGCCGACCTGATCGACGCGATCAGGACGATCACCGGTTACCCGTGGACGGTCGTGAACAGCCATTCACATTTCGACCACTACTTCGGCAACGCGCTCTTCCGTCCCGCCGAGATCTGGAGCCACGTCCGGTGCGCCGAGGAGATCGACGTCTACGGCGAGCGGCACCGCGCGGACGTCATGGAACGGCTGCCCGACCGCCGCGCGGAGATGGAGGAGGTCGCCGTCGTGCCGCCCGACCACACCTTCACCGCCTCGGCCAGCCTCGACATCGGCGGACGCATGGTGCACCTGCGGCACTTCGGGCTCGGCCACAGCAGCAACGACATCGTCGTGCACGTGCCGGACGCCGGCGTGGTGTTCGCCGGTGACCTGGTCGAGGAGGGCGCGCCGCCGGCGTTCGGCGACTCCTACCCGCTCGACTGGCCGGTCACGACGGCCGCGATGCTCGCCGCGCTGCCCGATCCGGTGTTCGTGCCGGGGCACGGCGCGGTGGTCGGCCGGGCCTTCGTCCAGGAGCAGCAGGCCGAGCTGGCGCTGGTGGCGGAGCTGGCCGCGAAGGCCCACGTGGAGGGGCTGCGCGACTCGATCACGCGCTTCCCGTACCCGGAGGAGGTGGCGCGGCAGGCGATCGAGCGGGCCTTCCTCCAGCTCGACAGGTGAGCTATATTGCAAGTTGCAATATAGGGGGAGGCAACATGGCACAACGCAATGGCCTGGTCGACCTGACCGTGCTCGCCCTGCTCACGCTGCACCCGAGCCACCCCTACGAGCTCCACCGCTTCATCATCGACACGCACAAGGACTACATCACCGGCCTGCCGCGCAGCCTCTACCACGCGGTCGAGCGGCTGGCCAGGGACGAGCTGATCGCCCCCGCCGCGACCGGCCGCGAGGGCCGCCGGCCCGAGCGCACGGTCTACGAGATCACCGACGAGGGCCGCGAGGAGCTGATCACCCGGCTCCGGCGGCTGCTGGAGCAGCCCGACCCCGACCGGCGCGCCTTCGTGGCGGCCATCTCGCTGATCGGCTGCCTGCCGCTGCCCGAGGCGCAGCGGGCGCTGCGCACCCGCGCCGCCACCCTCGAAGGCACGCTCGCCGGGATGGAAGGACACATCAAGGCCATGAACGACAGTGGCCTGCCCGAGATCCTCATGCTGGAGGTCGAGTGCGAGCAGGCGCTGCACGCCGCCGAGCTCGCCTGGATCAGAAGACTTCTCGACCGGCTCGACCAGGGCGAGCTCGCCTGGACGAGCACGACCGAGGGGTGAGAGAAGGGCCGCCGGGGTGCGCCAACACCCCGGCGGCCGGACATCCGAACACGGCGCCTGCCCTGCCCGGACGCGCAACTCCCAGGATAGGCGCCGCGACGAAAGGAGCTGTGCCATGTCCGAAGAGATCATCCGCCTGGTGGCGCGGATGACGGAGACCTGGAACGCCGGCGACTCCGCCGCCTACGCCGGCCTGTTCACCGAGGACGCCGACTACATCACGTTCTTCGGCCTGCACCTGCAGGGCAGGAAGGCGATCGAGGAGACCCACCGCGCGCTGTTCGAGACCTCCATCAAGCTCGCCGAGGGCGGCCCCGCGCCGATCGTCAGGCCGCTGACCGACGACGTCGCGCTGGTGATCGCCGGCGGCAACTCGTCGGTGGCCGGCGTGCCCGACCCGAGCAGGGAGTCCGTCGTCACGCTGACCGCGCTGCGCACGCCGGAAGGCTGGCGGTTCGCCTCCTTCCAGAACAGCCGGGTGCGCAAGCCATGAGGAAGCGGCTGATCACCGAGGTGGCCGGGGTGATCGGCGCCCCGGCCGAGCAGGTGTGGCAGGCCCTGACGCGCTCGCTGCCCGCACACCACATGACCGTCGAGAAGGACGGGTACACCGTCGCCTACCAGGGCGGCTGGTGGTACCGGGGCGAGTGGACCGTGCTCCCGCACCCCGAGGGCGCCCGCGTGGAGCACCGCGTTTACGACGTGGCCGAGTGGGGACGCTGGGGCGTGCCCCTGGCCAACCGGTTCTTCATCGGGTTCGGGCAGCGGACGAGGAAGGGCTTCGCCGAGGGCATCGCCCGCATAGGGAGAGAATTGGGGTGCTCCGCCAGGCTGTCCTAGGCTGCTGGCCATGAGCCTGGTGTGGGAACCGTTGACCCCTGACGACGCCGAGGCGCTCGCCGCCCTCCTGGCCGCGATCGAGGCCGAGGATCGCACGGGCGAGGTCCACGACCTCGACGACGTCAGGGAGCAGCTCGGTCACCGCCTGATCGACCTGGCCGCGGGGACGCTCGCGGCCAGGGAGGGCGGCAGCATCGTCGCCTACGGCTACCTGCCGGCCCGGCAGTCCGCCACCGACACCCACGTCATGCGGCTGTCGGGCGGCGTGCACCCGGCCCACCGCAGGCACGGGCTCGGCCGGCGGATCGTCGACTGGAGCCTGGCCGCGGCGCCGGGGCTGAGCGAGCGGGCCTTCCCCGGCGTCCAGCCGGAGATCCACCTCTACGTGCCCGACACCAACCTCGGGCTGAAGGCGCTGGCCGAGGGCGCCGGTTTCGTCGCCAACCGCTGGTTCGCCCACATGGGACGTTCGCTGTCGGGCGACCTGCCGGCCTTCGCGCCGCCCGCCGGGGTGACCGTCACCCCCTGGTCTCCCGACCTGGACGAGGGCGCCCGCCGCGTACGCAACGAGGCGTTCCTCGACCACTGGGGCAGCGTCCCGCACACCCCGGAGAGCTGGCGCGACTACATCGTCGGCTCCCAGAACTTCCTGCCCGAATCGTCGTTCGTGGCCCTGCACGAGGGGCGGGTGGTGGGCACGCTCATCACCCACACCTTCGAGGGCTACAACGAGCTGGCCGGCGAGCGCCGGGCCTGGATCCAGATCATCGGCACGCTCAGGGAGTGGCGGGGCAAGGGCGTGGCCAGCGCGCTGATCGCGCACGCCCTGGCCGCCTTCCGCGCGCAGGGGTTCGACACGACCGGGCTGGGCGTCGACGCCGACAACCCCACGGGAGCCGTCAGCGTCTACTCCCGCGCCGGCTTCGAGATCTTCCAGCGCAGTACGAACTACGCCCTGGCCGTCAAACCGGGCTGAGCGCCGCCTCCGCGAGGGGGAACCGGGCCACGAAACCGGCGTCCGTGTACGTGAGCGTGCCGCCGTGCAGGTGGGCGATGTCCCTGGCGATGGGCAGGCCGAGCCCGGCGCCGCCGGCGTCCCTCGCCCGCGCCTCGTCCAGGCGGGTGAAGCGGCCGAAGACGGCCTCGCGCTGCTCCGGCGGGATCCCCGGGCCGTCGTCGTGCACCTCCAGCACGGCCTGGCCCTCCTCGGCGCGCACCCGTACGCGTACGGCCGAGGCGGCGTGCCGTACGGCGTTGTCGGCCAGGTTGGTGACCAGCCGGTCGAGGTGGGCGCGGGAGCCGTTCAGCACCACGTCGGGCTCGACGTCCAGCTCGACCCTGATCTCCGGCCGCCGCCTGGCGCGCAGCGACTCCTCGGCCGCCACCTGACCCAGGTCCAGCTCGTCGGTGCGCAGCGGCTCGCCGGCGTCCAGCTTGGCCAGCATGAGCAGGTCGGCGGCCAGCGACTGCAGGCGTTCGACGTCGGCCAGCGCCTCGCGGGTGAGCTCGCTCTGCTCGGCCAGTTCGAGCCGGGCACGCAGGGTGGCGATGGGGCTGCGCAGCTCGTGCGCGGCGTCGGCGACGAACCGCTTGTGCCGGCCCACCGCCGTCTCCAGGCGGTCGAGGGTGCCGTTCACGGTGGTGGCCAGGGCCGCGATCTCGTCCTTGGAGCCCGGCACCGGCACGCGCTGGTGCAGGTCGCGGGCCGTGATGTCGGCCACCTTGGCCCTGATCGCGGCCACGGGGGCCAGCGCGCGGCCCACCGAGAACCAGGTCATCCCGGCCACCACGAGCAGCAGGGCGGGCACGCCGGGCAGCAACGCGCCGTACAGGGCCTGGACGGCCTTCTGCACGCCGTCCAGGGAGACCCGCGACCAGAGCGTGGCCGGGCCGGTCGGCGTGCTCACCTGGAGCCCCGCGACGGCGTAGTCGGCCGGCTGCGCCCACAGGGCGGGCGAGCCGGTGGCGCGGCCGGCCAGGACGAGGTCGGGATCGGCGAGCCGTACCACGGACAGGTCGTCCACCAGGATCGTGCTCGACTGGGCGGCGGTCGTCCTGGCCGCCGGCGTCGCCCCGTCGGGCATGATCGGCACAGTCTCCGCGTACGGCATCGCCGCCGCGGCGCGCCGGGCCGCCTCCTCGCCCGCGTTGCCCTCCAGCGTGCCGCGCAACGCCATGACCAGCACCAGGGCGGCCACGCCGAGTGCCAGGGCGACCACCAGCGTCGCCGCGACGGTGGCCCGCACCCGCACCGACGACAGCCCGGCCGGCACCCGCCCCCACTTCGGCCGTCGTTCGAGCAGCGCCCTCATGCCGCCTCCAACCGGTAGCCCGCTCCCCGTACGGTCACCAGCGTCGTCCGGCCGAACGGCAGGTCGATCTTCCTGCGCAGGGCGCTGATGTACACCTCGACGATGTTCGGGTCGCCGTCGTAGGAGAAGTCCCACGCCTGGGCCAGCAGCTCGCTCTTGGAGACCACCTCGCCGGGGCGGCGGGCGAGCGCGTGCAGCACCGCGAACTCCTTCGGCGTCAGCCCGACCTCCACCCCGCCCCTGCGGCAGCGCAGGCCGGCCGGGTCCACCACCAGGTCGCCGACCGTGATCGTCACCGGCCGCTCGGTCCCGCCGCGCCGCACCAGGGCGCGCAGCCGGGCCAGCAGCACCACGTACGAGAACGGCTTGGCCAGGTAGTCGTCGGCGCCGTTGTCGAGCGACTCGGCCTCGTCGTAGACGCCGTCCTTGGCGGTGAGCATCATGATCGGGGTCCAGTCGCCCGCCTCGCGCAGCCGGGAGCAGACCGTGTAGCCGTTCATCCTGGGCAGCATCACGTCCAGGACGATCACGTCGTAGGCGTTCTCGGTCGCCATCCACAGGCCGTCGCGCCCGTCGTGGGCCACGTCCACGGCGAAGCCCTCGCCCGCCAGCCCGCCCTTGATCAGGCCGGCCAGCCGTTCCTCGTCCTCCACCAGCAGCACTCGCACGACGTCCAGAGTGCCTGAGCGAACCTAAAGCCAACCTGAAGATCATTTAGGGCGCGTTCAGGGTCGCTTCAGGTGCGGGCGAGCACGCTCGGGGCGTTCGGATGGATTCCACTGAGGAGAATGCATGTTCAAGCGACGTCTCGCGGTCCTCGGCACGGTGGGGGTGCTCGCGCTCTCGGTCCTGGGCGGCTCCGCCCTGGCCGACGGAACCCCGGCCCCCGACGCCACCACCGCCACCGCCACCACGGCCGCGGTGTCCTGCCGGACGCCGGACGGCAAGGAGGTCAAGCTCGCCGATGGCCCGGCGGCCCGCGTGTTCGTCCTGCGCGACGAGAAGGGGGAGCGGGCGGACGGCGCGCCGAAGCTCAGGGCCGAGCAGGGACGCGTGATCGAGCTCGCCCCCGGGACCGTCACCGAGGCCGCACCGACCACCCCTCAGGCCGGCACCGAGGCCGCGCCCACCGTCCCGGCGACCCCCCTGACCGACGCCGAGAGCGGGCCCACCGAGCCGAGCGACACCCTTTCCGAGGGTGAGGCGGTACGGATGGTCCCGGCGCTGCCCGCGACCGAGCTTCCTCCGGGCGCCGTGAAGCTGGACGACCCCAGCAAGGTCGTCCACATCGTCTGCGCGCCCGCCGAGCCCGCCAAGTAGGTTCACTCAGGGAACGACGGGTGCGGGCCGAGCGCCCAGTACTCGTACAGGCCGTGGCCGACGAGCCCGTCGTACTCGAAACGGCCGACGGCGTCGACCAGGCCCCACATCCTGGCGGCGTCGTCGGGCAGCCGGTACGTCACCCCCTGCACGACCGGCCCCGGCCCCTGGTACATGCCGTGCCGCCACTCCGGCTCCAGCCCGTATCCGGTGCCGGCCATGAGGTGGACCGGCAGCACCGGCGTGCAGCGCACCTCGAACGGCTTGCCGCCCGGCGGCGAGAAGGCGATCACGGCGTCCACGACGTCCCGGGTGCCCGGGGCGTAGACCGGACGGTAGTCCGGCCGGCCGAGGTACTCCTCCTCCCGCCCGTCCGTCCAGACGCGTACGGCCTCCTCCAGCAGCCGCCGGCCACGGTGGTCCTCCTGGATGATGCACAGGATGGCGTGGTCGTCGAACTTCATC
This sequence comes from Nonomuraea sp. NPDC005692, assembly GCF_040631115.1. Taxonomy (NCBI): domain Bacteria; kingdom Bacillati; phylum Actinomycetota; class Actinomycetes; order Streptosporangiales; family Streptosporangiaceae; genus Nonomuraea; species Nonomuraea sp. NPDC005692. The sequence goes on from NZ_JBEXYU010000031.1 coordinate 25,582, forward strand.
GGGGTGTACAGCCAGTAGAACGTGCCGGGGTTGTTCGCCTGGATGCCGGGCGGCTCGGGCTCGCCGACCGGCCGCACGCCCCATGACCGGTCCCTGGTGCCGAGCCAGCGGTCGGGGGTGACCGGGATCACCTGGTCGCCGACGGTGATGCTGCCGGACCAGCGGCCGGTCTGGGCGAGCCGCACCGAGTCGAACATCACCCGTTCCTGCCATCGCAGGAAGTGGCGGGGTTCGAGGGTCGCCGGGATCGTCCCCTCCCAGTCGAGCTCGAAGGACAGGCCATGCTCGGACGGCTCCAGGATCACCCGGAGCCGCTTGAGCCCTTCGATCACCTCGACCCGGAAGGGGCCGATCCTGGTGTCCATCCGGTCGGGGCCCAGCTCGCGCGAGGCCCGCACGACCCGGTGCAGGTCGCCGTGCCGTACGCAGGCGAAGGCGTCGGTGACGCCGAGGTTGGGGTACTGGCCGAGGCCGACGATCAGCATGAGCTCGTCGGTGCCGGCGTGGCAGTTGAAGTAGTAGCGGTCGTAGAAGTTGCGGTCGGAGGTGGCGACGTGCCGCATGACCTGGGCGGTCTGGTGCACGGGGTGATCGTCGAGCGGTGACAGCGCCATGCTCGGGTTTGTAGCAAGCGCTTGGTGAACAGTCAACGGGCCGGAACGCGGAAGCGCGCCCCCGCTCTGGTGAGAGCGGGGGCGCGCTTCCGGTCCGGATCAGGGCATGTTGTGCGATGCCTGGTCCGTCTTGTTCTGCACGTTGGACGCCATCCGGTCCGCGGAATGCGCGGTCCTGTCCGCCTTTTCACCGACCCAGCGTGATGCATCGGAGGCAGAGTCCTTCATGTGCTCGGTCCACTGCTGGGCGTTGCGACGGTAGGCCATGTAGCCGATCGCGCCGACCGCAAGACCGGTCAGCAGCACCATCGTCGGCCACCGCCGTGACCGGGACGGTTTCGGGTCGATTCTCTTGGCCGCCGCCGACAGCATCCTGCTGACCTTGGGGGCGACCTGATCCTCGAACCCGTGCGCCGCGGCGTCGAGCCGGGGCGCCGCCCAGTAACGGGCGTCTTCGATGCGCTGTACGGTGGCCACCTTGGCCTGGTCCGCCATTGGCGCCATGCGATGGCCGGTCTTGACGGCCTGGGCCTTCATGCGGCCCATCCACGTGGCGGGTACCTCTATTACCACGCGGCGTCTCTTCAGTGTCAGGGACACGACAACCTCCCCTGTCGTTGGGGCCCCGCGCTTGACCTTCCCTGGACAAGGCGGCTCAATCATGGCGGTCCATGGGAGGATGGCTCAGGAGGCCGAACGGCCATATTCCGCAGAACATCACATACAACCCTGTACATAGAGGGGGGCAGCTGTCTCGTGGCTGAGAAGCTGATCGCAAATCTGAAGACCAATCGCGGCGATATCAAGGTCGAGCTTTTCCCGAACCAGGCGCCGAAGACCGTCCGGAACTTCGTGGAGCTCGCCGAGGGCACCCGTGAGTGGACCCATCCGGAGTCGGGCGAGAAGAGCACCGCCCGTCTGTACGACGGGACCATCTTCCACCGGGTCATCTCCGGTTTCATGATCCAGGGCGGCGACCCGCTCGGTCAGGGCATCGGCGGCCCCGGCTACGAGTTCGACGACGAGATCCACCCGGACCTCTACTTCAACCGGCCCTACCTGCTGGCCATGGCCAACGCGGGCGTCCGGTTCGGCAAGGGCACCAACGGCTCGCAGTTCTTCATCACGGTCGTGCCCACGCCGCACCTCAACGGCAAGCACACGATCTTCGGTGAGGTCGTCCAGGGCCAGGACATCGTCGACGCCATCGCCAAGACCGACACCGACCGGCGCGACCGTCCCGTCCAGGACGTCGTCCTGGAGTCGGTCACCATCGAGCGCGTACAGGGCTGAGCCGATCCCTGACGGGGGCGGGCCATCCACGGGTCCCGCCCCCTTCGGGCAGGCCCGTCACAGCCCTGATCGACCGCACACAGCTGGGTCCGGTACGTCATAGGCTCTGGACATGACCAGCCAGCCGCCCAGCCCGCCCTCGCAGCCCGAGCAGCCCGCCGAGGCGGTCCCCACGTGCTACCGGCATCCCGGCAGGGAGACCTGGGTCCGCTGCCAGCGCTGCGACCGGCCCATCTGCCCCGACTGCATGCGCGACGCCGCCGTGGGCTTCCAGTGCCCCGAATGCGTCGCCCAGGGCAACCAGGGCTTCCGCCAGGCCCGCTCCACCTTCGGCGGCCAGGTCGTCAGCACGCCGTACGTCACGTGGGCCATCCTGGCCATCAACGTCCTCGTCTTCGGCGCCCAGTACCTCGTGCCCGCCGTCACCGGCGCGCTGCAGATGTGGCCGGCCGGAGTGGCGGTCTTCGGCGACTACTACCGGCTGGTCAGCGCCGCGTTCGTGCACGCCGGCGTCTTCCACATCCTGTTCAACTGCTGGGCGCTCTACGTCGTCGGCCCCTATCTGGAGCGCGCCTTCGGCCACGTGCGTTACACGGCCCTCTACCTCGTCAGCGCCGTCGGCGGCAGCGTGCTCAGCCTCTGGCTCGATCCGCTCGGCCAGCCGACCGTGGGCGCGTCCGGAGCCATCTTCGGCCTCTTCGGCGCCGTCTTCGTGGTGGGCCGCAAGCTCAACATGGACGTACGCGGCATCGCCATGCTCATCGTGATCAACCTGGTGATCACCTTCGTGTTCCCCGGCATCAGCTGGACCGGGCACGTCGGCGGCCTGATCACCGGCTCGGTGCTGGCGGGAGCGATGGCCTACGCCCCCAAGAACAACCGGACCCTGTGGCAGGTGCTGGCGATCGCGGGAGCGCTGGCCGTGCTTGCCGTGCTTGTGATGGCCCGGACCTCGGCGATCCTGAGCTCGATCTGACTTCCCCAGGCTGTGGAAAAGACTGTGGAAAGAACTAACGCCAGCGGGTGGAAAGAACCACACCGAAGATGATGAATACAAACCCGATCAGCAGGTTCCAGTTCTGGAGGTCGCTGAAGAAGGGCGCCTGCGGGGCGACGTAGTAGATCGCGATCCACAGGATGCCGATGATCCAGGACACCACCATGGTGGGGGCCAGCCAGCGCGGGCTGACCTTGACCTGCTGGGACTTCTGGGGCGGCGTGTAAACCGCCTTCTTGCGAGCCTTGGGCTTGGGCACTGGGTAACTCCTGCTGAGGGCCTGGGCTTCCGGATCGTCCACAGGCTCTTCGTTAAGCGTAGTTGTAGCGTGCCCCAGGATAGTCGCCACGCGCACGACATGGCGATCCCCCACGTCGGGAGATGTCATGAATACGCTGACGACATGCGGTCCATCTTCCGGGCCGTGGGGGAGCTGAGCATCACCGCCGGCCTGGTCCTCATGTTGTTCTGCGCCTACCTGCTCTGGGGCACCGGCGCCTACACCAAGAGCCAGCAGTTGTTGCTCCAGCGCGAGCTGGCCGCCGACAAGGCGGAGCGCGACCGCGGCCGCATCGACAAGATCGAGCTCGGCAAGGCCGTCGCCATGCTGAGCATCCCGAGGCTCGGCCGCGACTACCGGTACGCCATCGTCGAGGGCGTGGACGCCGAGCACCTGAAGAAGGGCCCGGGACACTACCCCGACAGCGCCATGCCCGGCCAGATCGGCAACTTCGTGGTCTCGGGCCACCGGACCACGTACGCGGCCCCGTTCAACGAGCTCGACGAGCTCGAACGCGGTGACGAGATCGTCGTGGACGCCCGCGAGGCCCGCTACACCTACCGCGTCACGTCCCAGGACGTCGTGGAGCCAACGGAGGTGGAGGTGCTCGCCCCCGTGCCCGGCAAGCCCGACATCCGTCCCATCCGCGCCTACATCACCCTCTCCACCTGCCACCCCGAGTACTCCGCCGCCCAGCGCCTCATCGTGTACGGGGTCCTCAAGAAGACCGAGCTCAGAAAGGAATGACATGTACGGCTGGATCTGGCGCAAACTGCCCGAGGATCCCCGCCGCAAGGTACTGGTGGCCGCCTTGCTGGTCGCTGTCGTGGGGGTCGTACTCTGGTATGCCGTGTTCCCGCTCCTGGAGCCGGCGGTGACGCTCGACGAGGTGACCGTAAGAAGATGACCCGCGTGCTGGTCGTGGACAACCACGACAGCTTCGTCCACACGATCGTCCAGTACCTGCGCGTGCTGGGCGCCGACTGCGACGTGCGCCCGCGCGACGTCGTGAGCGTGCGCGACGGCGACGCCTTCGACGGCGTGCTCGTCAGCCCCGGGCCGGGCACCCCGGAGGCGGCCGGCGTGAGCGTGCCCCTGGTGCTGCGCGCGGCCGAGCGCGGCACGCCCCTGCTCGGCGTCTGCCTCGGCCACCAGGCCATCGCGGTCGCCTTCGGCGCCACCGTGGCCCGCGCGCCCGAGCTGGTCCACGGGCGCACCAGCGCCGTGCACCATGACGGCAAGGGGGTCTTCGAGGGCCTGCCGTCGCCGGTGCCGATGACCCGCTACCACTCGCTCGCCGTGCTGCCGGAGACCGTCCCCGAAGTCCTCGACGTGACCGCCCGCACCGACGACGGGGTCATCATGGGCCTGCGCCACCGCCGGGCGCCCATCGAGGGCATCCAGTTCCACCCGGAGTCGGTGCTGTCCGAGCACGGCCACCGGCTGCTCGGGAACTGGCTGCACGGGATCGTGTAACGCCCGGCTCGCACAGAGCGACTACCAAATGAACGCCCCCGCCGTTGCCCCCGAGCGGCGGGGGCGTTCTTCGCGCCCGCCCTCCAGAAGAACCCCCCACCACCTCTGACCTTCCGGCAAGGCGGGACGCCCGCCGTCCCCAGGCCCGCTGTCCTCCGGCCCGCTGTCCTCCGGCCCTCCGGCCCTCCGGCACGCCGGGACGCCCGCCGTCCCCGGCCCTCCGGCACGCCGGACGCCCGCGCCTCCCGGTCTCCTGGCAAGGCGGGACGCCCGCCACCCTCTGCCCTCCCTGCAATGCGGGGCGCTTGCCGGGCCCTTCGGAGCCTTGTGGTGGAACGACGAAGGCCGCCCTTCCCGGGTGGGGAGGGCGGCCCGTGGTGCTCGGTCAGCCGTTGAGGCCGTCGTCGCCGATCGGGTTGTCCTCGGTCGGCTCGTCGGACGGGAAGTCCGTCTGCTCGTCGGTCGGTTCCTCGGTCGGCTGCTCGTTGGTGGGCGGCGGGGCCGTCTCGGGGCCGGTGGACACCACGATCGTGATCGTCGTGTTCGGCTGCAGCTTCTGGCCCGCACCCGGGTTCTGCTGGATGACCGTGCCCTCGGCCTGGTCACTGGCCTGCGGCGACACCTTCACCTTGAAACCGGCGCCCTTGAGCGCGGCGATGGCGTCCTGCTGGGTGTAGCCGATCACGTCGGGCAGCTCGGTCAGCTCGAACGGCACGTAGAGGGTGACGCTGGCGTCCTTCTCGATCTCGGTGCCGGCCGCCGGCTTGGTCTCGAAGACCTTGCCCTGAGGCTTGGCGGACTGCTTGGTCTTGACCACGCCCTTCAGCCCGGCGTCGTCGAGGGCCTTCATCGCGTCCTCGGTGCTCATGCCGATGAGCCCGGCCGGTACGGCGACCTTCTCCTTGCCCTTGGACACGACCAGCTTGACCGTGGCGCCCTTCTCGACCTTCTCGCCCTCCGCCGGCTCGGTGCGGATCACCGTGCCCTTGCCGAACTCGTCGCTGGCCTCCTGCACCACCTCGGGCTTCAGGCCCAGGGTGATGAGCGCCTTCTGCGCGGGATCCAGCTTCTGCGTGGCCAGGGCCGGGATGGTGACCGAGGCGTCGGTGGGCGCGGCCTTGGTGCCGAACACCAGGTAGCCGACCGTGACGAAGGCGCCGATGATCAGCAGCGGGATGATGATCCACAAGGCTGTCTTGACCGCGTTGCCGCCACCGCCGGAGGCCCTGCGCCGCCCCACGCGGCTGCCGTCGCCGTCGCCGTACTCGTACGGCGGGACCGCGCCGGTGCGCTGCGTGGCCGGGTCCTGCGCCGCCTGGGTGGCGGTCATCATGCGGGTGCCCTGGTTGAAGTTCCCGGTCATCGCCATCGTCTGGGCGTCGACCGGCATGCCGGACATGGCCCGCTGGATGTCGGCCCGCATCTCGCCGGAGTTCTGGTAGCGGTGGGCCGGGTCCTTGGCCATGGCCTTGAGCACGATCGCGTCGGCCCACGCCGGGATCTCGCGGTCGATCTGCGAGGGCGGGATCGGGTCTTCGCGGACGTGCTGGTAGGCGATCGCCACCGGGGAGTCGCCGGTGAACGGCGGCTGGCCGGTGAGCAGCTCGTACAGCACGCAACCGGTGGAGTAGATGTCGCTGCGGGCGTCGACGCGCTCGCCGCGGGCCTGCTCGGGCGACAGGTACTGGGCGGTCCCTATCACCTGCGCCGTCTGGGTCATGGTGGCGGCCGAGTCGGCCATCGCGCGCGCGATGCCGAAGTCCATCACCTTGACGTCGCCGGCACGCGTGATCATCACGTTGGCCGGCTTGATGTCACGGTGGACGATGCCGCCGCGGTGGCTGTAGTCGAGCGCGCGCAGGATGCCGTCGACCAGCTCGGCCGCCCGCTCGGGCAGCAGCCGGCGGTCCTGGCGCAGCAGGTCGCGCAGCGTCCGGCCGTCGACGTACTCCATGACGATGTAGGGCACCGGGGTGCCGTCGGTGACGTCTTCGCCGGTGTCGTAGACCGCGACGACGGCGGGGTGGTTCAGTGAGGCCGCCGACTGCGCCTCGCGGCGGAAACGGGCCTGGAAGGTGTGATCGCGCGCAAGGTCGGAGCGGAGGGTCTTGATCGCGACTATGCGGTCCAGCCGGATGTCTCGGGCGCGATACACCTCGGCCATGCCGCCGCGCCCGACGACACCGTCGAGCTCGTAACGACCTCCGAGTAGCCGAGGCTGAGTCATTTCCTGCACTGTCCCTTACCGTTCATCTTGGGTACCGGCCTGCTCGGGGGGCCGCCGGTGTCCATCATCGACCCCGTAGCGCATCACGTCTCCTCCTTCGGCGGGTTTGTGCCACCCGGGTCCGGCGAAGCGGTTGGTGTCGGAGTTGTCGGTGTCCTGCTGGGCGTTGGGGTGGTGGGGGTGGGAGTCGGGGTACGGGTGGTCGGGGTTGGCTTCGGTGTCGGCTTCTTCGTAGGAGTAGCCGACTTGCTTACCGTAGCCGACCGCGAGGGTACCGGCCGCGTCGACTTCACCGGTAGCGCCGGGGGGCGGCGCGTGTGTTTCTTCGTCCGCGTGGGCCTGAGCAGCTCAGGCGACTGCATCGGGGAGTGGCTGGGTTCGGCGATCTCCGGCAGGGGCGGCGGCGTCGTATCGCGGTTGGCGAACGTGATCGCGCTCAGCCCCACCGCGGCCACGCAACCGGCCGTCGCGACCAGCGCCAGCGTCCGCGCGCCGCGGCGGCTGCGGGCCGGCGGATCGGGCGGGCTCTGGACCGTCGTCGCGGGGGCGAGGCTCTCGGTCGCCCGCTGGTCCTCCGTGGCCGGCTCGCGCACCCGGAAGCCCGCGGGATCGGTGAACATGCTCAGGTCGGCGCCCTGCTCGACGCCCTCGACCAGCGACTGGCGCAGCACGTACGCCCGGTCGGCCGCCTCCAGCGCCGAGGCCGGACGCATCCCCGGCTCCTTGGCCAGCAGCGTCATGACCAGGTCGCGCACCGGGACGGGCACGTCCGCGCCGAGCGGCGGCGGCTGCTCGTTGAGGTGCAGCAGCGCGATCGCCACCTGGCTGTCGGCCCGGAACGGCGTGTGGCCCGCCAGGCACTCGTAGGCCACCACGCCCAGCGAGTAGAGGTCGGTCGCGGGCGTGAGCGGGAAGCCCTGGGCCTGCTCGGGGCTGACGTACTGGGCCGTGCCGAGGACCGTGCCGGTCTGCGTGACCGGCGCGGCCTCCAGGGCGCGGGCGATGCCGAAGTCGGTGACCTTGATCGTGCCCTCGCGGGTGACCAGCAGGTTGCCGGGCTTGACGTCCCTGTGGATGATCCCTGAGGAGTGGGCCGCGTGCAGCGCCTTGGCGGTCTGGTGCACCACGTCGAGTGCCACCTCGGGCCCGAGCGCGCCGTTGCGCCCCAGGATGGCCGACAGCGGCTCGCCGTGCACCAGCTCCATCACGAGATAGGCCAGGTCGCTCTGCTCGCCGTAGTCGAAGATCTGGGCCACCCCGGGGTCGGCCAGGGCGGCGGTGAGTCGCGCCTCGTTGCGGAAGCGCTCGCGGAACGTGGGGTCGGCGTGCATGTGACTGCGCAGGATCTTGACCGCGACCTCGCGGCCCAGAAGCTCGTCACGGGCGCGCCACACCTCTCCCATACCGCCCGTGGCGATGCGGGAGAGCAGGAGATAGCGGTTACGGAGCCGCATGACTCAGCACGTTACCGTCACTCACTTGTTCAGCACCGCCTCCAGCACAGCCTTTGCGATCGGGGCGGCGGTGTGGCCGCCCGTGGCCTCCGCGCCGACGTTGGCCGCGCCCGACTCGACGATGACCGCCAGCGCCACCTTCGGGTTCTCGGCGGGCGCGAAGGAGATGAACCAGGCGTGCGGCGGCGCGCCGTCGGCGGTCTCCGCGGTGCCGGTCTTGCCTCCCACTTGGACGCCCGACACCTGCGCGAGGTTGGCCGTGCCGTTGTTGACCACGCTGACCATCATGTCGCGCAGCTTGCTCGCCGTCTCGGAACTGACCGCCTCGGTCAGCTCCTCGGGCTTGGCCTCCTCCATGACGTCGTTCTTGGAGTCGGTGATCTTGTTCACCAGGTACGGCTTCATGACCTTGCCGTCGTTGGCGATGCCGGCCGCGATCATGGCCATCTGCAGGGGCGTCATCCGGTTGTCGCGCTGGCCGATCGAGGCCATCGCGAGCGCGGCGTCGTCGTACTTGCTGCCGAAGTCGCTCTGGGCCACCGACATCGGCACGCCGAGCTGCTTGCCCATGCCGAACTTCTCGGTCTGCTCGTTGAGCTTGTCGTAGCCCAGCTGCATGCCGATCTTGGCGAACGGCGTGTTGCAGGACTTCTCCAGCGCGTACACGAGCTGGACCTGGCCGGCGCCGCAGGCCGCGCCGCCGTAGTTGGGCAGGCTGATGTTCGTGTTGGGCAGCGGCAGCCGCTGCGGCGCGTCGACCGTGGTGTCGCCGCCGCGCGAGGAGTCGTCCTCCAGGTACGCCGCCGCCGTCACCACCTTGAACGTCGACCCCGGCGGGTACGTCTGGGCGATGGCCCGGTTGAGCAGCGGCTGGTTCTTGTCCTTGTCCAGCTCGTTGTAGCGGGAGAACACCGTGCCCTTGTCGGTGCCCGACAGCTCGGCGGGGTCGAAGGTGGGCAGCGAGACCATGGCCAGGATCCCGCCCGTCCGCGGGTCGAGCGCCACCAGCGCGCCGCGCTTGCCGCTGGCGCGCAGCGCGTCGTAGGCCGCCTTCTGGGCCTTGGGGTTGATCGTGAGGTCGACGTTCGCGCCCCTGGTCGGCTCGCCCGTGAACAGGTCGATGCTCCGCCGCAGCAGCAGGTCGGCGCTGGAGCCGTCGAGCAGCTTGTTCTCGGCCCCCTCGATCGCGCTCGCGCTCTCGGGCGAGAAGTAGCCCGTGACGTGCGCGTAGAGCTTCCCGTCGGTGTACTTCCTGATGAACCTGAAGTTCTTGTTGTCGGTCTCCACCGACTGGGCGATCACCTTGCCGCCGGCGGTGATCCGGCCGCGTTCGACGGCGTAGCGCTCGTAGTAGTTGCGGCGGTTGCTCGGGTTGGAGCGGTAGTCGTCGGCCCGGACCGCCTGGAGGATGTTCACGTTGATCATCAGGAGCGCGAACATGACCAGGCAGGCCACGGCCGTGCGCTTCAGAGTGCTGTTCATCGCTGGAACACCTGGGTGAGTCCTTCGTTCTGGATCGCCTGGGGCGGGGGCCGTCGCGCCGCGTCTGACATGCGTACCAGGAGCGCGATAAGGATCCAGTTAGCCAGCAGCGCCGAGCCGCCCTGTGACATGAACGGCGTGACCAGGCCGGTCAGGGGGATGAGGTTCGTCACGCCGCCGACGATGATGAACACCTGCCAGGCCAGGATGAACGACAGGCCGCCCGCCAGCAGCTTCGAGAACGGGTCGCGGGCCACGAGCGAGGTGCGCAGGCCGCGCTCGACCAGCAGCGCGTAGAGCATGAGCAGCGCCATCAGGCCGGTCAGCCCGAGCTCCTCGCCGGTCGCGGCGAAGATGAAGTCGGAGAAGCTCAGCGGGATCAGGTCGGGGTGGCCCTGGCCGAGCCCGGTGCCGAGGATGCCGCCCGCGCCGAACCCGAACAGCCCCTGCATGATCTGGTAGCTCTTGCTGCACATCGGGTCGCCCGGCGGGTCCTCCAGGCAGACGGGGGCGGTGCCGTAGTAGACCGGGTTGCTCGGGTCGAGCCAGGCGTCGAAACGCGCGCCCACGTGGTCGAAGACCTGCCCGGCGAGGAAGGCGCCGCCGACGAACAGCAGGATGCCGATGAGCACCCACGAGGTGCGCTGGGTGGCGATGTAGAGCATCGCGATGAACGTGCCGAACAGCAGCAGCGAGGTGCCCAGGTCTTTTTCGAAGACCAGCACCAGCAGGCTGAGGCCCCAGGTGACCAGGACCGGGCCGAGGTCTCGGGCCCGCGGCAGGTCGATGAAGAGCAGCCGCCGCCCGGCCAGCGCCAGCACGTCACGCTTGGCCACCAGGTAGCCGGCGAAGAAGACCACCAGCGCCAGCTTGGCGAACTCGCCCGGCTGGATGGAGAAGCCGCCGATGCGGATCCAGATCTTGGCGCCCTGGACCTCGCTGAGCGAGCCGGGCAGCAGCGCCGGGATCGCCAGCAGCACCAGGCCCACCGCGCCCGCCGTGTACGTCAGGCGTTGCAGCATGCGGTGGTCGCGCAGCACGATCAGCGTGATCGAGAACATCACGACGCCGACGCCGGTCCACATGATCTGGTTGGTCGTGGAGGCGCCGCCCATGTCGGCCGACTCCAGCCGGTAGATCATCACCAGCCCGAGGCCGTTGATCAGCGTCACCAGCGGCAGGATCAGCGGGTCGGCCCATGGCGCGAACTTGGCCAGCACCAGGTAGGCCGCCAGCATCAGGCCGCCCAGGCCCAGCCCGTAGGCCAGCATGCCGGCGGGCACCTTGCCGTCGACGGCCAGGCCGACGTTGGCGTAGGCGCCCATGATGATCAGCACCGCCATGGCGAGCAGGACCAGCTGGGCCACCCGCCGTTTGGCCGGCATCGGGACGGGGGTCGCGAGCATTTCTGCCATTTATTGCGATTTCGTCTTGGTGGCGGAGGGAGTCGGGGACGTGGCCGTGGTGGAGCTCGTGTCGCCCGCGTCGCCCTTGTCGTCCTGGGAGAACTTCAATCCGTTTATCTTCGTCACGCCTTCGTTGACGTCGGTGACGGGTATGCCGCTCTTGATCAGGGCCTGGTCCGCCGGGGACAGCTTGGAGAGCGGACGGCCGGTGCGCTTCTCCACGTGGAAGAACTCGATCGGCCCCACCTCCTGCTTGATCCCCTGGAAGATGACCACTTCGTCGCCCCTGGCACCGACGAAGAACTGGTCCTGGGTCCACTGCCATCCGAGGTAACCGCCGGCGCCCAAGGCGACGGCGCCCACCCCGAGCACGGTGACCAGCACGGGCCACACACGACGGCGCCGCCCCGACCGCCGGGTCGCCTGCGCGACCGGCTCATCGAAGTCGTCACCGTCGGCGATCGCCGGCTGGGGTGCGGTCACCGCGCTCACTCGCCCCGGCTGGGTCTCCGGGGCGCCTCCTCGCAGCCTGGTCATCCCCGCGGCGCCGACGACCGCCGCCTCCACGGGAACTTCCTGGCCGTCGCTGATCTCCAGCACGTCGGCGAGCACGCACGTGATGTTGTCGGGCCCGCCGCCCCGGTTCGCCAGATCGATGAGCTGGCGGACCACCTCTTCGGGGTCGTCGATGTTGGTCAGCGTGGCGTGCAGCGTCTCGGCGCTCACCACGCCCGACAGGCCGTCGGAACAGAGCAGGTAGCGGTCGCCCACCTGCGCCTCGCGCAGCGTGAGGTCGGGATCGACCTCGCCGCTGCCGTCGAGCGCGCGCAGCAGGATCGATCGTTGGGGGTGCGTGGCCGCCTCTTCGGGCGTGATGCGCCCGTCGTCGACGAGCTGCTGCACCAGGGTGTGGTCATGGGTGATCTGGTAGAGCTCGCCGCGTCTCAGGAGGTAGGCGCGCGAGTCGCCCACGTGCACCAGGGCGACCTGGGTGCCGTTCCAGAGCATGGCGGTGAGCGTCGTGCCCATGCCTTTGAGGCTGGGATCCCGCCCGACCATCTCGTGCAGCCGGCGATTGGCGTCGCGCACCGCTGCCTCGATGGCGTTGAGCAGGTCACCCCCCTGTTGGGCCTCTTCCAGAGAGGCCATGGCGGCGATGGCGACAGAACTCGCCACCTCGCCGTGTGCGTGCCCGCCCATGCCGTCGGCGACGGCCAGCAGGCGGCCGCTAGCGTACGCCGAGTCCTCGTTCCCTTCGCGGAGGAGGCCGACGTCCGAGCGGGCGGCGTAGCGGAGTGCGATGGTCATTTGCGCAATTCAATGACTGTCTTGCCGACGCGGATCGGAACACCGAGCGGCACCGGGGTCGGACGGGTGACTTTCGAGCGGTCGAGATACGTGCCGTTGGTCGAACCGAGATCTTCCACGATCCACTGACCGTCCTGAGGGAAGAGCCGGGCATGCCGGCTGGATGCGTAGTCGTCGCTGACTACCAGCGTGGCGTCGTTCGCCCGGCCAATGGTGATGGGCGTCTCCGTGAGGTTAATGGTGGTGCCCTGCAATGGGCCACCGGTAACGATGAGCTGGCGTGGCTCGCCCTTCTTGCTCTTGGGCTTGGCCACCGGTTTGGCGGGCTTCACGGCTTTGCGCGGGCCCGCGGGAGCCGTGCGTGAACCGAACAAGTCAGTCCGGATCACGCCGACTGCGGCAATGACGAAAAACCACAGCACCGCCAGGAAGGCGAGCCGGATCAGCAGCAGCGTGAGCTCGGACATGGACCGTCTGTCTACCCCTAATCGCGCCGGAACACCAGAGTCGTGCGTCCCAGCGTCACTCGCGTGCCGTTCTGGAGCTCGATTCTGCGTACCGGCTGGCCGTTGACGAAGGTGCCGTTCGTCGAACCGAGATCGACGAGCGCCACGAGCTGGCCCTCGACGCGCAGCTCCGCATGGTGCCGCGAGACTCCCGGATCGACAAGACGAAGATCGCAGTCGGTGCCCCTGCCTAGCAAGGTCACCGGAGTGGTGAGCTCGTAGGAGCGGTCGCCCTGCGGGTCGTCCTGGGTGGAGACGAGCAGCCTGGGCCGCCCGTTGAAGGCCCCGGGCCTGGACGGGGGCAGGTCGCTCGCCGGCTGGCGGATCTCGTCCTGCTCGACCGTTGCGCCGCGGATGACGCCGGACCGGATGCGGAACAGGCCCACAGCCAGGTCTCCGGCGGTCTCGAAGCGCACCCGGACCGGTCCCACGAAGGAGTAGCCCTGTTCCTTGGCGTACTCCCTGGCGAGGTTGGCCAGCTCGTGGCTGATGCTGTCGGCGTAGACCTCAAGCCGTTCGCTGTCGGTCGTGGACAGTTCCACCACGAAGTCGTTGGGCACGAGCGTCCGGCCTTGTGCGACGATCGCCGCCCGCTCGTCCATCTCCCGCTGAACCGCGCTGGCGACCTCGACCGGCTGAAGGTCAGATTTGAACGCCCGCGCAAAGGCCCCCTCAACCAAGCCTTCGAGCCTTCGCTCGAAGCGCTGAAGGACTCCCACCGGGTACCTCCCTTCTTCCCTGCATATGATCGCGGCCCCAGACGCTTCCGGCGCCCGGTTTCCGCTCGTCCCACGTGGCGGCGTCGTGACGCTCGTTGCCAGTCGCGCCCAGCTCCTCCGCTCCCGTGTCTTATGCGATCGTATCCGGGTTCAGTACCAGTGGCTGTTCCGTGCTACTGTTTCTCCGCACCCACAAACGGGCGGGTGGCGGAACGGCAGACGCGCACGGTTCAGGTCCGTGTGTCCGAAAGGACGTGAGGGTTCAAATCCCTCCTCGCCCACTTGGTGACTAGGGGATCCTTGGTCGCCGACCTTAACAGGTCGGCTTCCTTGGGTCCCCTCGTCATATCTGCCCGGGGGATAACCCCCGGACCCCCAGGGGGGACAAGCGTTCGGGGGATTCTCCCCCGGACCCCCATCCATGGTGGTGGCTCATCTCCTGGGGCTGGCCCCCTAGTTCCTGGGGCTGGCCCCCTAGTTCCTGGGTCTGGCCCCCTAGTTCCTGGGTCTGGCCCCCTAGTTCCTGGGTCTGGCCCACAGTTTCGTACGGGGTCCTGGTGCGCAAGGGTCCTGGGATTTCTTTCTTGTGACGTGGCTCCTGGACTTTAGGCCGGGGAGCTTGCAGGGAACTTTCTGGTGGCTTTCGTGATTTAGGTCACATTGGTTTGGTGGGCGGGTTCGGGTGATCCTGAGGGCTACGGCAAACTGTGGCCGCTGGGTTTCTGTTCAGGGGGTTGCCGCACATGGATGACTCGATGGTTCAGCTGCTCACGCCCTCCGGTGAGCGCGTGGAGCATCCGGAATATCCGCTGGTCGTCTCGGATGATGAGATCCGGGATCTTTATCGGGATCTCGTGGCCGTCCGGCGGATCGACTCCGAGGCCGTCGCGCTTGCGCGGCAGGGCGAGCTGGGGCTGTGGACGTCCCTGCTCGGGCAGGAGGCCGCGCAGGTGGGCTCCGGGCGCGCCATCGGGGATCTGGACGCCGTCTTCCCCTCCTACCGGGAGCACGGGGTCGCCTACTGCCGGGGGATGGACCCCCTCGACGTGGTCGCCATGTGGCGCGGCGTCAACCACGGCGGCTGGGACCCGTCCCGGCACAACTTCTTCCTGTACACGATCGTCATCGGGACGCAGGCGCTGCACGCCACCGGTTACGCGATGGGCATGCAGCGCGACGGCGTCATCGGCACCGACAAGGCCGGGGCGACCATCGTCTACTTCGGCGACGGCGCCACCTCCCAGGGCGACGTGAACGAGGCCTTCGTCTTCGCGGGGGCCGGCCACGCGCCGATCGTGTTCTTCTGCCAGAACAACCAGTGGGCCATCTCCGAGCCCCAGGAACGGCAGTCGCGGATCCCGCTGTACCGCCGGGCCGAGGGCTTCGGGTTCCCCGGCGTCCGGGTCGACGGGAACGACGTGCTGGCCTGCCTCGCGGTGACCCGCAAGGCGCTGGCCGACGCCCGGTCAGGGCAGGGGCCCACGCTCATCGAGGCGTTCACGTACCGGATGGGGGCGCACACCACCTCCGACGACCCCACCCGCTACCGGGCCAAGGACGACGTCGAGGCGTGGCGGCGGCGCGACCCCATCGAGCGGGTCAGGGCGTACCTGACCGCGGCCGGCACCGGCGACGACTTCTTCCTGGAGGTCGAGGCCGACGCCGCCAAGGTCGGGGCCGAGCTGCGCAGGCGCCTTCTCGAACTCCCCGACCCCGCCCCTTCGGCGATCTTCGAACACGTCTACGCCGAGCCGCACGCGCTGATCGAGGCCGAGCGGGCCCAGCACGCCGCCTACCTCGACGGGTTCGCCGCCGGGGAGTAGGCGCGCGAGGCGGCCTTGGTGTCCAGGAGCTCGCCCAGCAGGTCCGTGAGGCTCACCATGCCGATGACCGCGCCGCCCTGGCCGGTGACCAACGCCAGGTGCGCGCGGGCCTCCTGAAGGGCCGTCACGGCCTCGGGGACCTGCGTGACGCACGCGAGCCTCGGCAGCGGCCTGGCGAGCTCACCGGCCGTACGCGTGGGCTGCAGGAGGGCGTCACGGGCGTGCAGGACGCCCTCGATCCCGGCCGGACCGCCCACCAGCAGCCGCAGGTGGCCGCTGCCCGCCGCCCTGGCCCTGATCTGGGCCGAGCCGGCGGCCGGGGGCACCTTCACGGCCCGGTCGATCGGCACCATCAGGCGCTCGATGCCCTCGGCCTGCAGCCGCAGCGCGCGGGTGAGCAGGTCGTGCTCCTCCCGGTCGAGCAGGCCCATCCGGCCCGACTCGCCCACCAGCATGGCGAGCTGCCGGGGCGTCCTGGTGGTGGCCAGCTCGTCGCGCGGCTGCACGCCGAACAGGCGCAGTATCAGGTTGGTCAGCCCGTTGAGCGACGACAGCAGCGGGCGCATGAGCTGCGTGAACCCGCGGAACGGCAGCGTCAGCACCAGCGCCGCCCGCTCGGGGTGCGTCAGCGCCCACGACTTGGGCGCCATCTCGCCCACCACCATGTGCAGGAACGTCACCAGCGCCAGCGCGATCGTCAGCGCGATCGGCATGCGCAGCGACTCCGGCACGCCGACGGCGGCGAAGACCGGCTCCAGGAAGTGCTCGATGGCCGGCTCGGTGACCTGGCCGAGGCCCAGCGTGCACAGCGTGATGCCGAGCTGCGCGCCGGCCAGCATGAGCGAGAGCTGACGCCCGCCGCCCACGGCCGACTTGGCCGCGACCCGGACCAGGCGGTTGCCGCCCGAGGCCATCTCCTCCAGGCGGTGCCGCCTGGCGGAGACGAACGCGAACTCGGCGGCCACGAACAACGCGTTGAAGAACAGCAGCGCGAGGCTGACCAGGATCATCGTCATCGGGACGCCTCCGCGTGCTGCACGGGCGCGAGCCGCACCCATTCGGGCACCCGGCGGTTGAGCGACATGACGGTCAGCTCGGCCAGGTGCTCGGCCGCGTCGTCGGCGAACGGGTCGGCGTCCCCCTCGATCGGGACGGTCACCACGTCGCCGGGGTCGGGCATCCGGCCCAGCCGGGCCAGCACCAGGCCGGCGAGGGTGTCGTAGTCGTCGCTCTCCGGCAGTGCGACGCCGGTGGCGCGCTCGACCTCGTCCAGCCTGAGCCAGCCGGGCACCTCCCAGACGCCGCCGGGCTGCTCGACGGCGCCCGCCGGCTCGGGGTCGTTCTCGTCGACGAGCTCGCCGACCAGCTCCTCGGCCAGGTCCTCGACAGTGAGCACGCCGGCCAGGCCGCCGTACTCGTCGATGACGCAGACGATGTCGTCGTTGGCCGCGCGCATCCGGTCGAGGACGGCGGGCAGCGGCAACGAGTCGGGCACCAGCAGCGCGGGGCGGGTGATGCTGCCGACCAGGCCCTCGTCCAGGCCGGACTCCAGCAGCTCGCGCACCCCCGTCACGCCCACCACGTCGCCGTCGTCACCGACGACGGGGTAGCGGGAGTGGCCGCGCTCGCGCATGACCTCCAGCAGGTCGGAGATGGGCTGGGAGTCGCGCAGCGCCACCACGCGGGGGCGCGGCACCATGATCTCCTCGGCGCTGTGGTCGCCGAACTCCAGGGCGCGCTCCAGCAGCTCCGACAACCTCGGGGGCAGCTCGCCCGCCTGGGTCGACTCCTCGATGATCCGGGAGAGCTCCTCCGGGGTGGCCCCGTGCTCGACCTCCTCGACCGGCTCGATGCCGACGCGGCGGAGCAGCCCGGTGGCGGCCGAGTCGAACAGCTTGACCACCGGCCCCACGACCGTCAGGTAGACCAGCGTGGACCCGGCCAGGAACTTGGCCACCGTCTCGGGCCTGGCGATGCCGAGGTTCTTCGGCGCCAGCTCGCCGAGCACCATCTGCACCACGGTCGCCACGAACACGCCGGCGGCCACGGACAGCCCCGTGATCGCGGCGTCGGGCAGGCCCGTGGTGTCGAGCCAGGGCCGTACCAGGACGGAGATGGCGGGCTCGGCCAGGAAGCCGACGAGCAGTGCCGTGACGGTGATGCCGAGCTGGGCGCCCGAGAGCATGAACGAGAGCCGGGAGGTCACCTGGAGCGCCTTTTCGGCCTGGGTGTCACCGGCGGCGGCCTGCTCGCGCAGGAGGCCCCGGTCGGCGGCGACGAAGGCGAACTCCTGGGCGACGAAGTACCCGGTGGCGGCGGTGAGGAGGAAAAGGGCCAGCAGGCCGAGATAGGCGCTCACCTGAGTGAGCCCTCAGAGGAACCCGTGCCGAGGCACGGGCCAAGACTCCACGAGTCCGGAGCGGACACGATCATCCCTTCGATAGAGGTCGTCCATAACGCTAACGACGCAGTCCGCGTCTATGTTTCCGCAGTGACTCTCCGCTAGTTGTGTGTACTTATCCGTGGGAGAAACTTGGTGAGATGTCTTCACTGCCAGGGGGTTGGACGTAGCGTCTATGGCATACCGAAGGGAAGAAGGCGAAGTGTCTGAGGACGACCGTACGCGGGCCATGCGCTCGCCGGGCGACGGCCGCCCGCTGCCACCGAGGCCCGGCGACGGGCCGCGCTCCGGTGGCGCACCCGCCCACCGGGTCCCGCCAGGCGTGCCGAACGCGGCCACGTCCAAGCTGCCCGCCTACTCCGACGAGCAGCAGTCGCCGCCGCCTCCGCCACCTCCCCGATCGGGAAAGGTCTACGGACGCGAGCGTGCCGGGAACAGCCCGGTCAAACCGCTCAGGGCGGCGGGCGACCCCGCGCCGAAGGAGCCGCGCGGGCCCAGGGGGCCGCGGGTGCGCGGCCGGACCGTCCTGAAGATCGTCGCGGGCCTGGTCGCGCTGCTCCTGGTGGCGGCCGTGGGCCTGTTCTTCTGGATCAACTCCCGGCTGGCGGGCATCGACGGGGTGCTCGACGAGTACAAGGGCCGGCCCGCCGACACTCCCGGCACCAACTGGCTGCTGGTCGGCTCCGACAGCCGCAAGGGCCTGACCGCGGCCGAGCGCAAGAAGCTGGCCACCGGGCGCGCGGTCGGGCAGCGCACCGACTCGATGATGCTGCTGCACATCTCCGACAACGGCGACAAGCCCACCCTGGTCAGCCTTCCGCGTGACTCGGCGGTGACCATTCCGGGGCGCGGGCGCGACAAGCTCAACGCGGCGTACGCGTCCGGCGGGCCGAAGCTGCTGGTCCGCACGGTCGAGACCGTCACCGGCGTGCACATCGACAACTACATGGAGATCGGCTTCGCCGGCTTCGTGGACATCGTGGACGCGATCGGCGGCGTCGAGATCAACGTCCGGGCCGACGTCGACGACCCCAAGGCCGGGCTCAAGCTCAAGAAGGGCACGCAGGTGCTCAACGGATCCCAGGCCCTCGGCTACGTACGCACCCGCAAGGGCGGCGCGCTGCCGGACTTCGAGCGCACCAAACGGCAGCGGCAGTTCCTCGGCGCGGTGGTGAAGAAGGCCGCCAGCCCGGGCGTGCTGATCAACCCGTTCACGTCGATCCCGCTGGCCATGAGCGCCACGGACGCGGTCGAGGTCGACTCCAGCACCGGCGCGTTCGACATGCTCTCGCTGGGGCTGGCGATGGGCGACAGCCCGGTCACGACCGTGGTGCCGTTCGGCGGGAACGAGATCGTCGCCGGCGGCGGCGCGGCGATCAAGTGGGACCGGCTCAAGGCGCTGGCCCTCTTCGACGCGCTGAAGGCCGACAAGCCGGTGCCGAAGGAGATCGTGGACGCCGGTTGACCTGCCCCGCGAGGCGCGAGCCTCGCGGGAGCGGCCCTGCCCGGCTGGCCCCGCCCGGCTCAGCTCGTGGCGGCGACGATCGCGGCGGTGGAGGCGGTGACGGCGACGGCCGCGGTGATGGCGGTGATCGTCTTGGCGACCGCCTGACCGGCCCACTCGCCCTCGGCGATCTCCTTGACGCGCTCGCGGTCGGCGCCGGGGAAGGCTTTGCGGTCGAGCTTGGCCGCGTGCATGATCGCGATCAGCGTGGCGGTGCGCTCGTCGGGGTCGGCGCCCGCGAGGACGGACGTCACGCGTTCGCGCACGTCGGCCTCCACCTGGGGGTCCGACTCCGGCCAGCGGGTGGTCGGGAAGATGCCCAGCACCCGGCCGCGCTCCTCGGCCAGCACGCCCGCCTCGGCGAGCCTGGTGAGCAGGCGCCTGCGCAGCTTGTCCGTCTGCAGCCGCTGCACCCACCACGCGGGCTTCCTGGCCTTGCCGTCCTCGGCCATGCGGGCGAGGGCGGCGTCGAGCTCCGCGTCGCCCAGCGGGGTGGGGTCCTTGACCGTCACCTTGTCGTCGGCCAGCTCGACGCGGCCCGCGGCGGCCAGCTCGGCGAGGATCGCGCCGCCGAGCGCGGGGTTGAGCTGGACGCCCCCGATGAGCTGCTTGCCCTCTTCCTCGTCGTGGGCGAGGAGGAGGAGTTCTTCGGCAATCGTCACGGTCATGCCCCGACACTAACCTCCCAGCATGAGCATTTCGGAAAGACTTCACGCGATCGGCCGGCCGCTGCTCCAGGCGCAGCTCGACCACCCCACGGTGGCCGGCATCGGGCGGGGCGACCTGCCGGAGCCGGTCTTCCGCTCCTGGCTGGAGCAGGACTACCTGTACCTGCTCGACTATGTGCGGGTGTTCTCCAGGCTGGCCTGGCAGGCGCCGGACGGGCATCTGGGGGACCTGGTGGATCTGGCGCATGCGACGTACCACGACGAACTGCGGCTGCATCGGTCGTTGTCGGCGGAGTTCGGGGCCGATCTGGACAACGCGGTGAAGGGGCCGGCGTGTGCGGCGTACACGGCGTTCCTGCTGGAGGCGGCGGGGTCGTACGGGGAGGGGTTGGCGGCGCTCTATCCGTGCATGTGGGGATATTCGAGTCTTGGGAAGATCCTTGCCGAGAATCCGCCCGCCGAGCCGCGGTACCGGGCCTGGGTGGACACCTACGCAGACCCGGCGTTCGCGGCGCTGACCGTACGGATCGGGCAGATGATCGACGAGGCCGACCCCGACCCCGTACGGGCGGAGGCGCTGTTCGCCGAGGGCATGGCACACGAGCTCGCCTTCTGGGACGTGCCGTAGTCGCGTGCCGGCCCGGTGCGCGCCATACCCTGGTGGCATGCCGGAACTTCCCGAGGTGGAGTCGCTCACGAACTTCCTGCGCGAGCGGGCGGTCGGCCGTTCGATCGCCGGCGTCGACGTCGTCGGCTTCCAGGCGCTCAAGACGTTCGACCCGCCGGTCACCGCGCTCGGCGGGCTCACCGTCACGGGCGTGTCGAGGCACGGCAAGTTCCTCGACCTCGACTGCGACGGCCTGCACCTGATCATCCATCTGGCCCGCGCCGGCTGGCTGCGCTGGCGCGACGACCTGACCGGCGCGCGGCCGGTGCGGCCGGGCAAAGGGCCGCTGGCCGTACGCGTACGGCTGGCGCCCGACGACGACGGCCTGGCCCCCGGGTTCGAGCTGACCGAGGCAGGCACGCAGAAACGGCTGGCCGTCTACGTCACCGACAAGCCGGAGGACGTGCCCGGCGTCGCCGCCCTGGGCCCCGACCCGCTCGACGACGCCTTCACCGTCGAGGCGCTCAAACGCATCGTGGGCGGCAACCGCACCCAGATCAAGGGGCTGCTGCGCGACCAGAAGGTGATCGCGGGCATCGGCAACGCCTACTCCGACGAGGTGCTGCACGCGGCGAAGATGTCGCCGTTCAAGATCGCGGCGACGCTGACCGACGCGCAGATCGCCGACCTGCACGAGGCCATCGTGACGACGTTGCGCGACGCCGTCGAACGGGCGCACGGGCTGGCCGCCAAAGACCTCAAGGCGGAGAAGAAGTCCGGGCTGCGCGTGCACAACCGGGCGGGCCAGCCGTGCGACGTGTGCGGCGACACGATCCGCGAGGTGTCCTTCGCCGACTCCGCGCTCCAGTACTGCCCGACCTGCCAGACGGGCGGCAAGCCGCTGGCCGACCGGCGGATGTCGCGCCTGCTCAAGTAGGGTCCCGGGCGCGGGATGATGGAGGCATGACCGTTCCTGAGATCGAGGCCACCGCCGTTCCCGACGACGCCTACCTGCTCGACGTCCGCGAGCAGGACGAATGGCTCGCCGGCCACGCCCCCGAGGCCGTGCACATCCCCATGTCGCAGATCCAGGGCCGGGTCGAGGAGGTGCCCGCCGACCGCACCGTCTACGTGGTGTGCCGGGTCGGCGGCCGGTCGATGCAGGTCGCGGCGTGGCTCAACCAGCTCGGGCGCGACGCCGTCAACGTGGGCGGCGGCATGCAGTCGTGGGAGTTCGCGCGCCGTCCGATGGTGAGCGAGACCGGGCAGGAGCCTTTCGTGGCCTGAATGCCCCACTGTGGCGGTTCTGCCGCCATTAAGGCATGATGAGGGCGCCAACTGCATAGTCGCGGGAGCTCGGGGTGCCGGGCTGAGAGGGCAGCAACACAGCCGCTGCCGACCGCCTGAACCTGTCCGGATAATGCCGGCGTAGGGAGTGTGCGATGACGCATGTCGTCGACGAAGTTCCGCTGACCCTTGACGGCGCGCCCCCCAAGACCCTCGGCGTCCTCGACCAGGGTGCGCTCTGGGCCAACCTCGGTGTCAGCCTTCTCGGCTTCTCCGGTGCGCTCGTCCTGATCGACCCCCTGGGCGGCGCGCCGCTCAGCCTCGTGGCCGCGCTCACGGCCGCCGTGGTCGGCAGCCTCATCGGCACGGCCATGGTGGGCCTGTCGGCCATCCCCGGCACGCAGACCGGGCGGCCGGCGATGGTGCTGCTGCGCGGGCTGTTCGGGGCGAAGATGTCGTACGTCCCGTCCGTGCTGAACATCGTGCAGATGCTCGGCTGGGGGGCCTTCGAGCTCTGGGTGATCGCCAAGGCCGCGAACGCGATCTTCGGCAGCGTCCCGTACCAGGTGTGGGTGGTGGCGGCGGGGGTGCTGACCACCGCGCTCGCCGTCTGGCCGCTCGGGTCGATCAGGCTGCTGCGCCGGTACGTGACCGTCGGCGTGATCCTGTCGCTGATCTGGTTCACCGTGTCGTTCCTGGGCGAGGCGCCGACGTACACGGGCGGGTCGTGGACGGCCTTCGCCCCGGCCGTCGACTACGTCATCGCCCTGTCGGTGTCGTGGGTGCCGATGGCCGCCGACTTCGCCAGGCACTCGCGTTCCAGCCGGGCCGCCTTCACCGGGGTCGTCGGCGGCTACACCGTCGCCCAGGTGGCCTGCCTGGCCCTCGGCGTGTACGCGGTGGCCATCGCGGGCGCCCAGGCGGTCCAGGCCGACGGCATGGTCGTGTTCCAGCCGTTCGTCGCGGCGCCGCTGGGCGCGCTGTTCTTCGGCATCCTGGTGCTGCGCGAGACCGACCAGTCCTTCGCCAACGTCTACTCCACCACCGTCTCGCTGCAGAACCTCATGCCGAACGTCGACCGCCGGATCGTCTCGACCGCGATCGGCGTGCTCACCACCGCGATCGCCCTGGTCGTGGACGTCACCTCCTACGGCGCGTTCCTCGGGGTGATCGGCGCGGTGTTCGTGCCGATGTTCGCGGTGCTGGCCGTCGACTACTTCGTGCTCGGCGGCGCCGCCCGCTGGAACACCGCCGAGGACGCGCCCTCGCGCTGGCTGATGCTGCTGCCGTGGGCGCTGGGCTTCGCCGCCTACTGGTTCACCACCTCGACGCCCACGGTCGCCGGCTGGGACGGCTTCTGGGCCTCCGCCCGCGACGCCGTCGGCTTCACGAGGGAGCCGTGGATGAACGGCGCGCTCGGCGGCGCGCTGGTGGCGGCCCTGGTGACGCTGCTCATCGGCGTGCTCGGCCGACGCCGGTCAGCGGCCCGCTGAGGCCCGGCGTTCGACGTTGAGCAGGTGCTGCTTGGCGGCCACGCCTCCGGCGTAGTCGCCGAGCTCGCCGTCCTCACGGACCACCCGATGACAGGGGACGATCACGCACACGGGGTTGGCGCCGACCGCGTTGCCGACCGCGCGAAGGGCGCGCGGCCGTCCGATGCTCGCGCCGATCTCCTCGTACGTCGTGGTCGTGCCGTAGGGCACGGCCATGGTCTTCTGCAGCACGGTACGGGCGAACGGCGTGGCCAGCGCGAGGTCCACCGGCGTCGCGAAGGTGCGCAGGCGGCCGGAGAAGTACGCGTCGAGCTCCCGGCGCACCGGGTCGAGGCGGCGGGCGTCGGGCCCGATGAACGTGCCGACCTCCTTGGCCACCCGCTCGAACACGGTGTTCTCGGCCTCGAAACTGCAGGCCGCGATGCCCTTGCCGGTCACCGCGAGCACCAGCCTGCCCACCGCGCCGTCGTAGGTGCCGAACGCGATGTCCGGTGGCCCCTCGCCCTTGTAGGTGCTGGAGGTCACTCTCAGCAGGGCATCGAGGTCGCTGCTCGACATGCCTCTCACCCGTTTCAGCCACCGGAATCTTCGTGAGCGCAGCGTATCGGACGGATCGCCCGTCAGACCCACCACGCCACGTGCACTATGGAGGTGTGGGGTACGCATGGGTCGGTAGTGACGAGGAGATCGCTCGTGCCGTGCTCGCCGGCTCCCCCAACGCCGTGGTGGCGCTCGACCGCGACCAGAGCGTGCTGGTCTGGAACCCGGCGGCCGAGCATCTGTTCGGCTGGACGGCGGCCGAGATGCTGGGGCGCCGGGCGCCGATCGTCCCCGACGAGCTGGCCGCCGAGCACAACGCGGTGCTGGAGCGCGTACGCACCGGGGGGCAGGTGTCGCTGCGCACCAAGCGCGTCCACAAGGACGGCAGGTCGCTCGACCTGCGGGTGGACATCAACGCCCTGCGCATGGGCAACTCCGTGGTCGGCTACGTCCTGGCCCACCATCCCGCGCGGGCCGACGAGGTCGCCGGGCTGCGCATGGAACGCCGGGCCAGGCTGGTGCGCCGGCTCACCGACGTGGTCGGCGACATCAACTCCGAGCTGGAGCTGCCGGCCGTGCTCGACCGCATCTCGGCCAGCCTCACCGAGCTGACGGGCGCGGACGCGGGCGGGTTCGTGCTGATCGAGGGGGAGCGGCTGCGGCTGGTCAGCACGTACCGGCTGCCGGAGACGCTCAGGGGCACCACCACCGGCCTGCGGACGAGCCTGGTGGACAAACTCTTACGTACGGGCAAGACCGTCATGCTGGAGTCCCAGGGGCTCGGCGACCTGGTGTGGGCCAGGCTCAACGGGCTGCACACGATCGCGCTCGGCCTGGCCGCGGTCGGCGGCCGTCCTTACGGCGCCCTCTACGCGCTGTTCGCCGGTCCCGCACCCGGCCACCTGGAGCTGGAGCTGCTCGAACTGCTGGCCGGGCACGCCGGCATCGCGGTCGGCAACGCGGTGGCCTACCAGGAGGCGGTGCGGCAGCGGGCGCACGAGCGGGCCGTGTTCGACGCCAGCGCCGACGGCATCGCCGTGCTGGACGACGCCGGCCGGGTCGTGCGCTGGAACCCCGCCGCGGCCGAGCTGACCGCCTTCCCCGCCGACGCGGTGATCGGCGGCCCCCCGCCGTTCCCGCTGCCCAGCCCCGGCGAGAAGCTCACGTTCCAGATGGAGAACGGGCGCTGGCTGGACGTGGTGAGCGCGCGGATCGAGGAGACCGGCGAGATCGTCATCGACTTCCGCGACGTCACCCAGGCCAAGGAGCTGGAGGAGGCGAAAGACC
Source organism: Nonomuraea sp. NPDC005692 (assembly GCF_040631115.1). Lineage (NCBI taxonomy): Bacteria > Bacillati > Actinomycetota > Actinomycetes > Streptosporangiales > Streptosporangiaceae > Nonomuraea > Nonomuraea sp. NPDC005692. The sequence goes on from NZ_JBEXYU010000031.1 coordinate 50,954, forward strand.
TCTTCCTGGCCACGACCAGCCACGAGCTGCGTACGCCGATCACGATCGTGCGCGGGTTCGCCGGCACGCTGGACGCGCGCTGGGACAAGATGAGCGACGCGGAACGGCGCTCGGCCGTGCACACGATCGCCGAGCGGGCCGGATCGTTGGGGCAGCTCATGGACCACCTGCTGCTGGGGGCCAGGGCGGGCGCGGACGAGCTGGCCGTGCGGATCGAGGCGTTCGACCTCGCGGCCCGGATCCACGCGGCCACGCTCGGCCTTCCCGTGTTGTCCGACCGGCACCGCGTCGAGGTGCGCATCCCGGACGGATTGCCACCGGTGCTGGGTGACGCCCTGGCAACCGACATCGTTTTGGGGCAATTGCTGGAGAACGCGTTTAAATATTCCCCAATGGGTGGATTGATCTGTGTTGAAGCTTGGCCTGAGGACGACGGCGTGGTCGTAGTGGTGGATGACGAGGGGGTCGGAATCGCACCGCCTGACCGCGAACGGATCTTTGAGCGCTTCGTCCAGGTGGACAGCGGGGACCGGAGACGCTTTGGTGGAGTGGGGCTCGGCCTCTACATCGTGCGCAGTCTGGCCAGGGCGCAGGGGGGAGAAGTGAGTGCTCAATCGAGGCCCGGAGGGGGTACGAGAATGCGCCTGATCCTGAGACGTGCTTCCCCTATCCGATCCGACACACCGATGCGGTAACGAGGTGGTCACAGTTGAGCTGATCTATCGTCCAATGTGTACAAGCTGTGATCGAGATGCGGTTTCTGCGATTGGCTAACGGGGCATTTCGGTCGTACCGGGGAGTGTTCCCGCGGGGGGCACAGGGAACGGGGAGGTGGGTGTGTCAAGCGTGGTGCTGCTGCCGTACGCGCCGTCCAGCGTCGCCGTCGCCCGCCAGCGTCTGAGCACTGACCTGCAGGATTGTGGGGTCTACACCGCCGCGATCGACGATGCGGTGCTCGTGGTGAGCGAGTTGCTGAGCAACGCGCTGCGGCACGCGCATCCGCTGCCTTCAGGCATGGTGAGGGTCGCCTGGATGCGTAGCGACGATCACATAGAGGTGGCGGTCAGTGACGGGGGTGCGGCGACAGAGCCGCGGGCGGGACGCCCGACCCTGTCTTCGCTCGGGGGCCGGGGGCTGGGGATCGTCGAATACGTGGCCGAGAGCTGGGGGGTTCGTCACGACGGTGACACGACGACGGTGTGGGCGATCCTGCCCGCACCCAACGGGGCGGCGGTGAACGGGCAGGTCGCGGCCCTGAAGGAGGCCGGTTAGGCGGTTCTGGCCGCCAGTACGGCCCGTTCGGTGACGGCCCATGCCGTGGACACCAGCAGGTACAGGCCGGCCGCCAGGGGGAGCACCAGCACGGCCAGCGCGGAGCCGTACGGCAACAGCGGCATGACCTTGCGCAGCAGCTCCGGCTGCTCCTCCGACACCTTGATCGAGCGTGCCGACAGCCATGCCAGCAGCACGAGCCCCGCGATCACGATGACAAAGACCGAAACCGGCCAACTGATCAGACCGAAATTGGCCACCACACCCGCGAGCTGCTGGCCCAGCGGTGCCCCGAACAGAGTGTGACCGGCCAGTGCCGTCGGATGCGTGGCCACCCTGAACATCAGCCACATGAACGGCAATTGCGCCAGCATCGGCAAGATCCCCGCGAACGGCGACGTGCCCTCCCGGGCGTACAGCGCGGTCAGCTCCTTGGACAACCGCTCGGGATCGCGTCCGTGGCGCTTGCGCAGCTCCTGCAGCTTCGGCGCGAGCCGCTGCCGGACCTGGCCGGCCCGCGCCTGGCGGACGTTGAGCGGCAGCAGGACCAGGCGTACGGCGAGGGTGAACAGCACGATGGCGAGCGCGGCGTGGCCGCCGGACACGCCGATGACGAACGTGACAAGTGAATCGATCATGAGCCCTTCAGACATGACGACGGACCAGGGCTCACACATGACGATGAGCCCCGCTTTGACGGGAAGCGGGGCTCGCCTAAGGCGCTCGTGGACGCGGGCGTCCGGCCGCGTCGGGATCGCGCAGCCGCTGGAAGGCGGTGCGGCGCGCGTAGGTCAGCGGGAAGCCCGGAGACTCACCGCCGAGGGTGGGCAGCAACGTGGCCGCCCACGTGGCCAGCAGGAGGATCGCCATCATGGTGATCCCCACCAGCCACGGATCGAACAGGAACGACGTCACTGCGACGAACGGGACTTACCGACGACGGTGACCGCGATGAAGACGACCAGGGCGACGACCCCGACGATCAGGACCAGCTTGAACAGACCCGCCAGCAGGGGCAGGAGGAAGTTGAACAGCACGAAGAGACCGAGAAGGGTCCCTAAAACGAGCATCACGACTCTACTCATGAGGCCACCGTACGTCCTCGGGGCATGATCCGCGAGGCTTACGAACCTGTGACGTACATGTCCCCCACGTGGGGCTCAGCCGTACGGTGAGACGGTGAACACCCGCATCCTGGTGGTCGACGACGATCCGACCGTGTCCGAGGTCGTGGCGCGCTATCTGGAGCGCGACGGGCACGAGGTGGAGTGCGTGGGCGACGGCGCCGAGGCGCTGCGCAGGGCCCTGGCCGACCCGCCCGACCTCATGGTGCTCGACCTGATGCTGCCCAGGATCGACGGGCTCCAGGTGTGCAGGAAGCTCAGGGAGCGGTGGCCGGTCCCGGTGATCATGCTGACCGCGCTCGGCGAGGAGATCGACCGGGTGGTGGGCCTGGAGACCGGGGCCGACGACTACGTGACGAAGCCGTTCAGCCCACGGGAGCTGGCGTTGCGCGTGCAGTCGGTGCTGCGCCGGGCGCGGGGGGCGTCCGTCACGGCCGGCACCGGCGTGCTGCGCGACGGCGACCTCGTCGTGGACGTCGGCGCCCACGAGGTGCGGCTCGGCGGCACGCAGGTGATGCTGACGGCCAGGGAGTTCGACCTGCTGGCCTACCTCATGCGCAACCCGCGGCAGGCGTTCAGCCGGTCGGCGCTGCTCGACCAGGTGTGGGGATGGTCGTTCGGCGACTCCTCGACCGTGACCGTGCACGTGCGGCGGTTGCGGGAGAAGGTCGAGGCGGACCCGACCGAGCCGCGGCGGATCGTCACCGTATGGGGTGTCGGCTACCGGTACGAGCCACAGGAGAGCGCGGGGTGACGCCTCCCGAGCCCTGCCTGGGCGGGACGTGCCCGCCGGCCATGGTGTCGGTGAGCGAGCTGCCCATGGTCGTGGCCGTCTCGGCGGGACTGGGGCTGCTGGTCGCCGCCGCCGGCGTATGGGCCATGGGACGGCTGCGGACCAGGTCGATCGGGGTGATGCTGGCCGTCGTCGTGGTGGTCGCCGTGGCGGCGACGCTGGCGGGCGTGGTCGCGATCACCATGAAGATGATCATCGAGGGGGCGGTCAAGGACTTCGTGCTCAGCGTGGTCGCGGTGGGCGGCCTGGTGGGGCTCGGGGTCGCGTTCGTGCTGGCCAGGCGGGTGGTGGGGGAGAGCAGGCGGCTGGTGGCGGCCGTGCGCGACGTGCCGTTCAGGGCGCCGCTGGGGTTGCCGGCCGAGCTCCAGGAGATCGCGAGCACCCTTGAGGAGGCGTACGCGCGGGAACGCGCGCTCGAAGGCGCCCGCCGGGAACTGGTCGCCTGGGTGAGCCACGATTTGCGTACGCCGCTCGCCGGCCTGCGGGCCATGGCCGAGGCCCTGGAGGACGGCGTGGTGGCCGATCCCGCGACGGTCGCGCGCTACCACGGCCAGATCAAGCTGGAGGTCGAACGGCTCTCGGCCATGGTGGACGACCTGTTCGAGCTGTCGCGCATCCACGCGGGCGCGTTGCGGCTGTCGCGGGCCAGGATCGGGCTCGCCGACCTCGTCGCGGACACGCTGGCCGGGGCCGAGCCGCTGGCCAGGGCCAAAGGGGTGGTGCTCACGGCGGAGGCGACGGGGGCCGTGCCCGTGGAGGCCGACGCGGCCGCGCTGGGCCGGGCCCTGCGGAACCTGGTCGTCAACGCCATCCGGCACACGCCGTCGGAGCGGGCCGTGGTGCTCCGGGCCGGGGTGGACGAGCAGGGGATGGCCTGCGTCTCGGTGGCCGACGGTTGCGGGGGGATTCCCGAGGAGGATCTGCCTCGGGTGTTCGAGGTGGCGTTCCGGGGGGAGGCCGCGCGTACGCCCACCGCCGACGGCGGCGCCGGGCTCGGGCTGGCGATCGCCCAGGGGATCGTCGAGGCGCATGATGGGATGATCGGGGTGGTCAACGAAGGACCGGGGTGCCGGTTCGAGATCCGATTGCCCCTGGTGTCCGGAAGTTGACGTTCCCGCACGGTGTCCTGCCTCGATCTTCCGCTGTGGTCTCGCTCCTCGATCGTGGGTCGCCCGGGTCTGGCCGCCCGGGTCAGGCGGGTTCGGGGAGCGCGGTGTCGCGTTGCCCGAACGACTCCGACATCGCCCGGAACGTCGGGCAGGGCCAGCGCCACATGCAGCTCCGGCACCGCAGGATCGGGTTGGCGGTGTCGCTCGTGATGCCACCCGCGTCGCGCGGCTGGTGCAGGTCGAGCAGCCGCAGCCCGAGCTCGGCGAACCTGAGCAGGTCGGCGCGGGAGCCGGCCAGGAAGTCGAGGTCTTCGCTCGCCAGCCTGGTGCGGATCGGGACGTAGCCCTCGTGGTTCAGCAGACCGCGCAGGCGCGCTGCTTCGTCATGCCATGACGTGGCCTTTTCTGTGCGGATGAGGATGGTCTCCAGACGTTCCCGGAGCCCCTGACGCTGAGGATCTTCAGGTTTCTCTGCATTCATCGATACGAGGCCCATGGGGCGGGCCACAGCCCCTCCTTCTCCGTGAAGCGCTGCCGGTTCCGGTGTCACGCTGTCAAGCTTCGCGTACTCTCCGTTTTGATGGAGCCCAAACGGAGGACAAAAACCTGTCGTTCCCCTCTCGGCGTGACAACGTGACCGGAAGCCTCCGCGCCGCTAGCCTGCCCATGTGGAGCTCAAGGTCTCGACTCGATCACATGCCGGGTGCGCACTCGTTGCCATCACCGGAGAAATCGACCTCTATACGGCGCCTCACCTGCAGGCCGAGTTCACTCGGCTGCTGCAGGACGAGCCCAGCCGGGTGGTCATCGACATGTCCGCCGTGGATTTCTGCGACTCCACGGGGATGAACGTGCTGCTCTCGGCGCTCAAGCGCATGAAAGAGCGGGGAGGTGTGCTGGAGGTGGCCGCGCCGCGTCCGGCCGTCCGCAAGATCCTGCAGGTGACGGGGCTCGTCTCGGTGTTCACCGTGCATGACGAGCTGCCGCAGGAGTGCCTCATCACCGAGGGATCATGACGCAGGCTGACACGGCTGTCGTCATTCCCGCGGTGAACGAGGGCGATCGCATCGTCGCCACCGTCGCCGCGGCGTCCCGCCTGCCGGGTGTCGATCTCGTCGTGGTCGTCGACGACGGCTCGACGGACCGCACCGGCAAGGTGGCGCGGGCGGCGGGCGCGCGGGTGGTCCGCCACAGCCGCAACCGCGGCAAGGCCGCGGCCATGGAGACGGGCGCGGAGGCCGTACGCCTCCTCGACGAGGACCGTACCCCTCGCCACCTGCTCTTCCTCGACGCCGACCTGGGTGACACGGCGAGCGCCGCGGCGCCGCTGGTGGAGCCCGTGCGCGAGGGCAAGGCCGACATGACGATCGCGCTGTTCGGCACGCGGGTGAAGCTCGGAGGCCATGGGTTAGTCGTGCGCGTGTCCAAAGACGGCATCCGCCGCGCCACCGGCTTCGAGGCCGCCCAGCCGCTCAACGGCCAGCGTTGCCTGACCAGAGCCGCCTTCGAGGCCGCCCGGCCGCTGGCGCACGGGTTCGGCGTGGAGACGGCGCTCACGATCGACCTGCTGCGCAAGGGGTTCAGGGTCGTCGAGGTCGAGGTGGAGATGTCCCATCGGGCCACCGGCAACGACTGGCGGGCCCAGTTGCACCGCGCTCGGCAGCTGAGGGACGTGGCGCTGGCTCTGGCGAGCCGGGAGCCGGTGGTCGTCGAAAATCTTGGCAAACTCCGTCCTAAGCGGTGATTCAGGGCTCCGGGTTATCCACAGGCGTGGATGATCTGGGGCTGGGGCCGTGACGAGTGTGCTGGAATTTGCGGGTGACTTCGGAGAGACGCCGCAAACAGGCACAAGCCCCACCTTTCTGGGTGGCATCGCTGCGGCTTCCGTGGTCTGCCGCCGACCGGCGCCGGTTCTCGGCGGGCGGCGGCGGGGTCGTCGCGTGGGGTGGGCGGCCGGTGTTCGCCCGGGCCTCCGCGGCCGGTGGGCGGGCGGCGGCGCCTCGACCGGGGCGGCTGGTCGACGCCGTTCGAGCGCGGCTCGCGGTTCCCGGGCTGGTGATGATCGCGGTCTCGGTGCTCCTGACGATCACGATCGGGTTGCTCGGGCCTTCTCCCATGGTTCCCGCGCTGGGCGGGCCGGGGTGGCAGCCGCCGTACTGGCTGGATGCCCGTCCTGATCCTTATGCGGTGCTCGTCCTGGCCGCCGCGGCCCTGGTCATCGGCGGGGTCGGGCTGCTGGCGGCGCTGGCCGCCGGGCCGCGTCCCGGGCTGCGTGCCCGGCCCCTGGTGCTGCTCGGCTGTCTCGCCGCGGGGGTGCTCGCGTTCCTGCCTCCCTCGGGCTCCGGCGACCATCTCAACTACGCCGTGTACGGCCGGATGGTCACGCTAGGGCTGAGCCCCTACACGCACGGCGCCGACGACCTGCCGGGCGATCCCATCGCCGACGCGGTCGAGCGGCCGTGGCGCGAGGAACCCAGCGTCTACGGGCCCGTCGCCACCGCTCTCCAGGCGCTGGCGAGCTGGATCGGCGGCGACTCGCTCCGGTTGACCATCTTCGTGCTGGCGGTGTTCAACGCCGCCGCCTTCGTCGTCACGGCCCTGCTGATCGACCGCTTCACCAGGGACGACCCCGCCCGGCGGCTGCGGGCCGCGCTGTTGTGGGCGGCCAATCCGCTCCTGCACTACCACCTGGTCGCGGGCATGCACGCCGACACCCTCGCCATCGCCTGCATGGTGGCCGCGCTGCTGGCCAGGGCACGTCCGGTCGCGTCGGGGGTGCTGCTCGGGCTCGGGGTGGCGACGAAGCTCAACGCGGGGCTGGTGGCGCTGGGGCCCGCGTGGGAGCTGCGCCGCCGTCCGGGGCGGCTCGCCGTCATGGCGGCCGGCGCGCTGGCCGTGGTGGTCGTCGGCTACGCGGTCGTCGGGCCGGAGGCGATCGCGCCGGTGACGACCACCAGCAAGGCGATCTCGCACGCCTCGTTCTGGAAGCTGGTGCAGGGGTGGCTCTGGGCCCTCGTGGGCACGGGGCGCGCTTACCGGGGTGAGATCCAGGTGGGCGCGCTGGTGGTGCTCGTGCTCGTCGCCTGGGCGTTGCTCCGGCTGGCGTCCCGGCGGTCCGCCGCCCGTCAGGGGCCGGGGGCCTCTGGTGGGCTGGAGGCGCCGGTCGTGGCGGCGGCGCTCGTCGTGGCCTACCTGTTCGCCACGCCGTACATCCTGCCCTGGTACGACGGGCTGGCGTTCGGCATGCTCGCCCTGGTGGGCGCCTCGGCCGTCGACGGGTTCATGGTCGCCCACCTGCTGGTACTGTCCCTGGCCTACCTGCCCGCCCGGGTCGACGGGCAGCCGCCGGGCGTCGAATGGCTCAGCGGCGTCCTCAGGCCTCAGATCGCGTGGGCGCTGCTGGCGCTGACCGTCCTGCTGGTGGTGTGGGCGTGGCGAGCTGGAGGGCCCGTACGCAGGCCGCGAGCGTCAGCGGCACCGCCACCGTGAGCGCCATGGCCGGGATGGCGATGCCCGAGTCGTTCATCAGGAAGCCGACGAAGGCGCAGGTGAGCGTCCCGAGCAGGCCGGCCCTGAGCGGCGGGGCCAGCGTGTACGCCTGACCCAGCGCCGAGGCGCCCCACCGCGAGGGGCGGGCCAGCACCAGGAACAGGAACGCCAGCGCGACCAGCGAGAGCAGGGTCAGCGGCCAGTTGCCCACGGTCACACCGATCATGGCCCCGAACTTGCGTCCGACGACCGTCCACGCCTGGCCGTCGATGATCTGCTGCACGAACGCGCCGAGGTGCGTGCGCCTGTCGGCCGGGCGCATCCAGTCGAAGACCGAGATGGCGGCGATCAGCGCGGCCGCGCCCACCCCCACGAGCAGGAGCTTCACCACCGACACCCGCCTGCCGGACAGCAGGATGAGGAAGACCGCCACCCCGATCACGAACGCCGGGACACCGCCGAAGTCCGCGCCCCACGAGGGCGAACCGTCCGCGAAGACGGCGAAGGCGCCGTACAGGCCGCACAGCGCCACGACCACCGTCCTGGAGACGCCCCTGCCGAGCAGCCAATGTGCCACCCCGGCCAGGCCGAGAACCGTGCCGGTGGCGTAGACGGCGAAGGCGATGTTGCTGAAGCCGTAGAAACGTCCTCCGGTGACGGGTTCGTAGCCGGTCACGGCGTTCACCTGGAGGGCCGAGCCGGTCATCACGTCGATGAGGAGGGCGAGCGAGGTGACGGCCGCGACCACGGTGAGCGGGCCGAGCACGTGCGCGCGCCACGGGCCGGCGAACGCGAGGGCGGTGACCAGGGCGGCGATGGCCAGGATCGTCACGATCACCGAGACCATCGGCATCGGCAGGCTCCACCACGGCACGAGCTGGGCCAGGAACGTGGAGACGGCGATGGCGCCGCTGACGGTCGCCACCACCTGGATGGCGGCCAGCAGCTTCGAGGCGTCGGCCGGGTCGCCGCCCGCAGCCGGGGTGGGGCGGTCGTTCGCCTCGGGGGCGCCCTTCACGGCGGCGGCCGCAGCGGGCGTGTGCTCGTCGGCGGCCGATGAGCCGGCGTCGGCGGGCGCGGGTGGGGTCTGCCGGACGCGGGAGGAGCGGCGGCGGCGGAGCGCCAGGGCGGCCAGGGCGTAGAAGAGGAGCTGCACGCTGACGAGGACGGTGAAGAAGGGCCCGCGTACGTCCCGGAGCACCTGGCTGGCCAGGTCGCCGTCGGCCAGTCGCGTCACCGTGGCGGCGGCCGGTGCGGGGGCGTTGCCGTCGGGCTGCCAGGCGCGGCCGACCACGTCGCGGGGGGCGGTCAGGCCCAGGAGCTGGATGGCGGTGGCGGTGAGGTCGGTGATGGTGACCAGGCCGTCCTGGCGGGTGGAGGAGGCGGTGAGGTGGCCCCCCTGCGGGTACGGCTGCCCGCTCGGGGACGGTCCCGTGGCGAGGGCCGCGTGGAGGTGGGCGTTCGGGCTGATGTCGGAGATGCCGGCGAGTAGGACGGTGGTGTTCGGGGGCACCTTGCCCATCAGGGCGGCGACCTGCTGATCCGCCCTGGTTGCGGCGGCTTGGCGTTCGGCGGCCGGGAGGGAGGCCGGGATCGCGTGATCGTCGAGGGGGCCGCGAGCCCAGGCGGTGGCGAGGTCGGCGGCTTCGAAGACGATGAGGTTGTAGGGGGTCAGGTCGTTCAGGCCGTCGAGGCTGGGGGCGTATTTGTTGATTTTTCCGGTCTTGTCGGCGGCGGCGAGGGCGGCGCCGGGGCCGATCGCCGCCACCTTGCCCCCGCCGTCTGCCACCAACTGGCCGAGCGTGCCGAGCTGGGCCGCGTAGCCGGTGTCGGCCTGGAAGGCCACCAGCTCCCGCCACCCGGGGACGGTGGCGCCTTCCCCGGCGGGCTGAGGAGGCGCCGGGGCGGGGCAGCCCTGTCCGGGGGCGCCGGCGCGCTGGCCCGCGGAGACGGTCAGCCAGCCCGCCATGGGGCAGGTGACGCCACGGTCCTTGGGCGGGACGGCGCGGGTGGACAGTGACGCCGAGCTGCCCTGGGCGGCGAGCTTCCACAGGGTGGGCGTGCCCGCCTCACTGAAGTCACTCCACTGCAGACCGGGAACGCCCACCACGACGACCCGCCGCCCCGCCGGCCCACCTTGCCCCACGACGCCGCTGCCCGCCGCCGCCACGGCACTCCCCTGCACGGCCTCGGCACCGCCCTGAACGGTCGCTGTTGCGCTGCCGGCCTGGGAAGCGGCGGCGGCTGTGGCGGGGAGGAGGAGGGCGGGGAGGAGGAGGGCGGCGAGCAGGAGGCCGAGGAGCACCGTGATGAGATGGCGGCGCGCCCGAGGCGCTGCTGTCCGGAGCTGCTGCGGGGGCATCGCGAGGTGCTGCAGGGGCTTCGGGTGCTTCAGGGGTGTGGTGGCTGCGAGGTGCTGCAGCAGCCTGTAGGGCTGGAGGCGCTGTAGGGGCGTGAAAGTCCGGGACCGGGCAGGGGGGTGCGCTGTCGTTCCGGTGGCGCTTTGGCGCACTGGGCGGGAGCCGGTTCCGGGGGGGAGGGCGCCTGGGGTCGTGGGGCGTACGCGACGCGCTTGGTGCTCGCCCCCGAGCGTGGCGTAAGGCATGTACGGAACCCCCAGTGTCTGCGCCCTCGATCAACAGCCACGGTAACGTGCCACATCGTGACAAGAGGCGAGGTGCGAGTGATCCGGCGGCAGTGGTGGGCGTGGGTGGTGGTGGCGCTCGTCGTCGCGGCGGCGGCCGCGCCTCTTGTGCACACGTGGCTGACCAACCCGGACGACCAACGGCTCGTCGACCTCGACGTCTACCGTACCGGCGGGCAGATGCTGCTCGACGGCCGTCCGGTGTACGACTTCTTCACCCCGGCGCCCCAGCTGCTGCCGTTCACCTATCCGCCCATCGCGGCGATGCTGGCCGTGGCGCTGGCCGAGATGTCCTGGGGCACCGCCCAATGGGTGTGGACGGCCGGCATCTTCGCGGCGCTGGCGGTCACCGTCTGGTTCGCCTTCCGTCAGGCGCTGCGGGCCTACGTGCCGTGGGTGTTCGGGCTGCTCATGGTGGCCTGCACGTACCTGATGCCGATCCGGGACCAGGTGCGGTTCGGGCAGGTGGACATCCTGCTGGTCGCCCTGTGCCTGGTGGACTGCCTGGCGCGGCGCCCCTGGCTGCCCCGGGGGTTCCTGGTCGGGCTGGCCACGGCCGTCAAGCTGACGCCCGGCGTCTTCCTGATCTACTTCCTGGTCACCAGGCAGTGGCGGACGTTCTTCATGGCGGCGTTCGTGGCGGCCGTGCTGACGGTGCTGCCGTTCGTGGTGATCCCGCAGGACGCGTCCGCCTTCTGGTTCTCGGCGCTGCTCGATCCGGAGCGGCTGGGGGCGAACACCGCCACGACGAACCAGTCGATCCGGGGCATGTTGCTGCGGCTGTACATGCCGGAGTCGCTGACGTTCGTGATCTGGGCCGTGATCGTGGCGGCCGTGGCCTGGTACGGGTTCCGGGCGGCGCGGGCGGCGTACCAGGCGAAGGACGAGCTGACGGCGGTGGCACTGACGTCGCTGATGGCGGTGCTGCTCTCGCCGGTCGCCTGGATCCACCATCTGGCCTGGGTGGTCGTGGTGCTCGGGGCGATCGTCGGCGACGGGCGCGATCCGGTCAGGCTGCGGGTGGCCGCGGGGGTCTGGCTGTTCTACGTGGTGCCCGTGCCCTGGTGGGGGGTCTCACTGATCGCCGCCGGGATCCCGGGGGTGAGCCTGGTGCTGGGGAAGATCGTGCAGGACGGGTTCGGGCTCGGGGCGCTGGTTCTGGTCTGGCTGCTGGCATCGTGGTTGCCCAAACGGCGGCAACTGGCTTGACCGAAGTATTACCCTCTGTGGCGTGCTCGTTACCGCTTGGGTAGTCGTGGGCCTCGTGGCCGGGGTGAGTGGCGTGTTCATCGGCTACATGGGCCTCAGGCAGGCCAGGGCCGCCGTCGACGACTGTCTGCGCAGGGTGGCCAGGCAGACGAGCGAGGGCGCCGGCGACCTCAAGGCGATCAGAGACGTGGCCGTGTGCCGCTACGACGCGCTCGCCGAGATGAGCGGCCGACTCTCGTTCTCGGTGGCCATGATCAACGGGCTGGGCGACGGCATCGTGCTGACCTCGATCAACGGCACCAGCGAGACGCGCACGTACGTGCGTCCGGTGGTGGGCGGAAAGGGGCAGCAGCCGCTGTCGCCGGAGGAGGAGCAGGCGGTGCGGGCGGCCCGGCTCGGGCTGGGGCCGTCGGTCCCGCCGCGGGTCCTCAAGGGCTCACACTGAGTGTCCGTACGAGTGCCGTACGCGGTCGACGAAAGGGCGGCGTGCTGCGACCACCTGCGGATACTCTGGATACATGCCCAGACTCGCCTATCTCGGCCCGGAAGGCACCTTCACCGAAGAGGCCCTGCGGCTCCTTGACCCCGCCGCCGAGCGCCTGCCCTGCGCCACGGTGAGCGCGGCGCTCAACGCCGCCCGTTCCGGTGACGCCGACGGCGCCGTCGTGCCGCTGGAGAACTCCATCGAGGGCGCGATCACCACGACGCTCGACGAGTTCGCCTGGGGCGAGCCGTTGATGATCACGGCCGAGCTGCTGCTGCCGGTCCAGTTCTCGCTGCTGGCCAGGCCCGACACAGAGATCGCGCACATCAAGCGGGTCTACACCCATCCCGCGGCCATCACGCAGTGCCGCGCCTACATCGCGCGAGAGCTGCCTGACGCCGTGGTGGTCGCCGCGCCTTCCACGGCGGCCGCGGCGCAGGAGGTCTCGCTGCCCGGCTCGCCGTACGACGCGGCCATCGCCGCGCGCATCGCCGGCGAGCACTACGGGCTGGTCGCGCTGGCCGGTGACATCGGCGACCGGTCCGACACGGTGACCAGGTTCGTCAAGGTGAGCCGTCCGGGGCCGCTGCCGGAGGCGACCGGGTCCGACCGCACCACGCTGGTCGTCTTCCTGGCCGACGACCATCCGGGCGCGCTGCTGGAGATGCTGACCGAGTTCTCCGTGCGCGGGGTCAACCTGACCCGCATCGAGTCCCGCCCGACGGGCGACGGCATCGGGCGCTATTTCTTCCACTTCGACTTCGAGGGGCACATCGCCGACGCGCGGGTGGGCGAGGCCGTCGCCGGGCTCCACCGCATCTGCGGCGAGGTGCGTTTCCTCGGCAGCTACCCCCGCGCCGACGGGGTCGCGCCGCAGATCAAGAGAGGCACGGCCGACACCCAGTTCGCCGAGGCCGCCGACTGGCTGGCCCGCGTCAGGTCCGGCCAGGTCTGACCGCCCCGGGGGCGTTCACGCGGGTCGTGGCGCCTTCGAAGGGCGTGCCGGGGAATCCGGGGGCGGGGTGGGGGCGGGCGCCGGTAGCCTTTCCTTGTGATTGACCTGCGTACCCTTCGTGAGGATCCCGACCGGCTACGGGCGTCGCAGCGTGCCCGCGGTGAGGACGACTCCGTCGTCGCAACGCTGCTCGACCTCGACGAGCGCCACCGATCCGCGCTGACCTCGTTCGAGTCGATGCGCGCTGAGCAAAAGAGCATGGGCAAGTCGGTCTCCAAGGCGCAGGGCGAGGAGAAGGCCGCGCTGCTCCAGCGGGCCAAAGACCTCGCGAGCCAGGTCAAGGCCGCCGAGGCCGAGGCGGAGAAGCTGGCCGCCGAGCTCGACCAGCTCATGCAGACGGTGCCGAACATCGTCGAGGAAGGCGCCCCTCCGGGCGGCGAGGACGACTATGTCGTCCTGGAGACGTTCGGGGAGCCGCGCCAGTTCGACTTCGAGCCCAAGGACCACCTGGAGCTGGGCGAGGCGCTCGGCGCGATCGACATGGAGCGCGGCGCCAAGGTGTCCGGCTCGCGGTTCTTCTTCCTCAAGGGCGTCGGCGCACGCCTGCAGCTCGGCCTGCTCAACATGGCGATGCAGCAGGCGATCGAGGCCGGGTTCACGCCGATGATCACTCCGGTGCTGGTCAAGCCGGAGACCATGCAGGGCACCGGCTTCCACGTGGCCCACGACAAGGAGATCTACCGCCTGCCTGAGGACGACCTCTACCTCGTCGGCACCTCCGAGGTGGCGCTGGCCGGCTACCACGCCAACGAGATCGTGAGCGGCGACGAGCTGCCGCTGCGCTACGCGGGCTGGTCGTCGTGCTTCCGCCGCGAGGCGGGCTCGTACGGCAAGGACACCCGGGGCATCATCAGGGTCCACCAGTTCGACAAGGTGGAGATGTTCTCCTACGTCCGTCCCGAGGAGGCGCACGAGGAGCACCAGCGGCTGCTGGCCTGGGAGAAGGAGATGCTGGCCAAGATCGAGGTCCCCTACCGGATCATCGACACGGCGGCGGGCGACCTCGGCATGTCGGCGGCGCGCAAGTTCGACTGCGAGGCGTGGATCCCGACCCAGGGGCGCTACCGCGAGCTGACCTCGACCTCCAACTGCACCGAGTTCCAGTCGCGCAGGCTCGCCGTCCGTTATCGGGACAAAGACGGCAAGCCGCAGCATCTGGCCACGCTCAACGGCACGCTGGGCACCACCCGGTGGATCGTGGCGATCCTGGAGAACCACCAGCAGGCCGACGGCTCGGTGGTGGTTCCCAAGGCGCTGCGTCCCTACGTGGGGCTCGACGTGCTGGAGCCGTCCAAGTAGGAGTGGCGGCGGGCGTCGATCGCGATGACGGCGACGCCCGCGACCACGATCAGGCCGGTCAACAGGGCCGCGAGTGTGACGGCGGTCCCATGGGTCTCGGGCGTGCCGTGTGCCCAGCCCTGGAAGGGCAGGTAGACGGCCGCGTAGACCAGCGGCGCGGCCACCACGCCGGTCGCCGCGCTCACCGGCTGCGGCTTTCCGACACAGGCCAGTACGAAGCACACCAGCCCGGCTGCCAGCGCCACCGCCCAGCCGAACACGGCGGTGAGGTTGACGAACACCACCTCGCCGGCCTCGCTGTCCAGTGCGGCGAACACGGCCAGCGCCCCGATCATCCCTGAGATCGCGAACCCGGCCTGATACCTGCGCATCCTGGCGCCGACGCCGCCCAGCAGCATGCACACGGCCAGGAAGAGCGCGATGCTGCGCTCGGGGCTGAGGTCCACCTCGTCGGCCTGCACGGCGTCGAGGGTGTAGGACCAGCCGAGGCGGCGCCAGGCGCCTGACACGTCCCTGACCAGGATGCCGTCCACGCCGTTGGCGACGACCACGACGTGCCCGCCGGGCCTTGCCTGGACCGCCAGGTCGTAGGACATGAGCATGCTCTCGTCCGCGCCGTACTTCCTGGTCAGCCGGAGGCCCCCGTCGGGGGACGGGGGCCAGGAGGGGCGCCAGGTCAGGCCGCCGTCGTCCGACTGGTCCACGCCCAGGTGGTTCTGGCGGACGCGGTAGCAGCGGGTCGCCTGGCCGGGCACGCACTGGGCGCTGATGGACGTCCGGGCTGAAGTGGGGGCGGTTCCGTCGGTCCAGGTCGTCCCGCCGTCGTCGGAGAGGCGGGAGCGCTGTTCCGCGCCGGTCGTCCCAACAACGATCTTGCCCGACTCGGTCACGTCGACGGACAGGGCCGCCGACGGCGGGACGGACGCTGCCGTGGCGGTCACGGCCAGGACGGCCAGCGGCACGGTAACCATGATCCGCCGGCGCGGGGAGTCGGTGCCGGCGCTGCGTTGCCGTACCCACCAGGCCAGGGCGAGGGCGGGTAGGGCGATCAGGTCCGTGGGGTCGGCCAGGACGCGCGAGGGCCCGGCCACGAGGCTCCAGCCCTGGGAGGCGAGATCGGCCCCCGTCTCCGTGGTCTTCATGAACGTGAACAGCAGGCCGGTCAGGACGGTGGCCGCCAGGTCGGCGCGGCGTCCGAGGAGCAGTGCCATAAGGGCGGGGGTGACCACGAGTCCGGCCAGGTCACTGAGCTTGCCGGTGAGGAGGCCGGGCCAGAGCGGCTTGAAGAGGTGGTCGTTGAGCAGGAGCAGGATGACCCCGGTGATGGTCACGGGGTGACATAACCACGCGTACCTCATATACGGGTGGATGGCGGGAGACGGAGGGAAGTTGGGCCCCGCCCGAGGCCGTGACTGATTTGTGAAACTCCCCTTTGTCCACAGACCGTCATCCACCTGTGGACGAGCATCGGCGGACGCTTCAGGCGGCCCCTGACGCGCGAGTACATGTCCGGACATGGGGAGGGCCGAACGATGCCTGTCGGAGCCGCCACGGCCTCTTCAGGCTCTGTCGAGGGCCGAGTGAAGGTTCCGGGGCGAGAAGCAAAAAGACCGGAGTCCGCTGGAATGCGGACCCCGGCCTTACTTGCGAACTACAGGTCAGATAGCACGGACCTGGGAGGCCTGCGGCCCCTTCTGTCCCTGCGTGATCTCGAACTCGACCCGCTGGCCGTCTTCAAGGCTGCGGTAGCCGTTGCCGACGATCTCGGAGAAGTGCACGAACACGTCCGGCGCACCGCCGTCCGGGGCGATGAAGCCGAAGCCCTTCTCAGCGTTGAACCACTTGACGGTTCCCTGAGCCATAAAAGCTCTCCCTCAGGATGTGAATCTATGGGACCCACACCTCGTGGATCCCGGTGTGTCGTACAGCAAGCACCCGGGGTGGCTCAGACAAAGTCATGCTGGTTTTCACTACGGGATCAGCTAATACAACGCCATCACATCTAACACCATTCTGGCGCGTTGGTGTTCCCGTCCCTACGAAGATTTCTGTCAGGCGGCATCACCGGGCAAACTGGAACCTGTTATGCGAAGCCTTGCACCGCCGCGCCTAGTGGCCACCGACCTCGACGGCACCGCCCTGCGCGCCGACGGAACCGTGTCTCCCCGGACGGCTGCGGCCTTCGCGAAAGTCGAGGAATCCGGGGCCGCACTCGTCTTCGTGACCGGACGGCCGCCCAGGTGGATGAGGGAGGTCGCGGGCGCCGTACGGCACCGTGGCCTGGCCGTATGCGCCAACGGCGCACTGATCTACGATCTCCATACCGAACGGATAGTGGAATCTCACCTCATCGACGTCCACGTGCTCGGGGAAGTCGTCGCTCAGCTACGAGCGAACGTGTCCGGTCTCGCATTTTCGGTCGAGTATGAAGGTGGTTTTGCGCATGAGTCCGATTTCCGGCTCGGCGGTCTCGATCGCAAGGGTGTCGGAGTTGTCCGGATTGACCGTGACGCGCTGACCGCCCAGCCCTGCGCCAAGTTGCTCGCCCTCCATCCCGACATGGGCGCCGACGAGCTGCACGCGACCGTGCACGACCTGGTGGGGCACCTGGTGACCGCGACCCACTCCAGCCACGGCGGCCTGGTCGAGATGAGCGCCCAGGGCGTGACGAAGGCCACGGCCCTGGCCACGCTCGCCGGGCGGCACGAGATCAAGCCGGCCGAGGTGGTCGCCTTCGGCGACATGCCGAACGACCTGCCCATGCTGAGCTGGGCAGGCACGTCGTACGCCGTCGCGAACGCCCACCCCGACGTGCTGGCCGCGGTCGATCACGTGACCGCGTCCAACGACGAGGACGGCGTCGCTCAGGTGCTGGAGCGGCTCTACAGGTAGGGGCCCGACCCGCTCGGCGGCCGGTGGCCCTCGTCACCCTGCGGCACGCCGGGCAGCGCCCTGCGCATCTGCTCCAACTGGGCCCTCGCCGCCATCTGCTGGGCGAACAGGGTGGTCTGGATACCGTGGAACAAACCCTCCAACCAGCCCACGAGCTGGGCGTGCGCGATGCGCAGCTCGGCCTCGCTGGGGGGCGTGCCGTTGTCGTCGGTGAACGGGAGCGACAGCCGTTCCAGCTCGTCGACCAGCTCCGGCGCCAAACCGTCCTCGAGCTCCTTGATGGAGGACTCGTGGATCTCCTTCAAGCGCTTGCGGCTGGCCTCGTCGAGGGGGGCGGCGCGCACCTCCTCCAGAAGCTGCCTGATCATGCTGCCGATGCGCATCACCTTGGCGGGCTGCTCGACCAGGTTGGTGACCGAGCGCTCTTCATCACCGCTATCGCCCTGACCTTGGAAGTCGGGGCCCACCACCACGATGTGAGGGGTGTTGTTGTCCTCAGCATTCATAACACTCACCGTACTAGCAGGATCTTGCCGACGTGCTCTCCCGAATCCAACATTCGGTGTGCATCGGCTGCCTCTGCCATGGGTACCCTCGCGAACACCACGGGACGTACGGCCCCCGCCTCGACCAGCGGCCAGACGTTGTCCACGACGCTCCGGACGATGACGCCCTTCTCGTCGACCGGACGGGCGCGCAACGTTGTGCCGTGGACGGAGGCCCGCTTGGTCAGCAGCGCGCCGAGGTCGAGCTCGGCCCTTCCGCCGCCCTGGAGGCCGATGATCACCAGCCGGCCGCCGCTGCGCAGCGCCCGTACGTTGGCCGCCAGGTATTTGGCGCCCATGATGTCGAGGATGACGTCGGCCTCCACCCGGTCGGCGAAGTCCTCCTCGCGGTAGTTGACGACCTCGTCCGCGCCCAGCTTCCTGACCTGCTCGGCCTTCGCCTCGGACCCGACCGTGGCCGCCACCCGCGAGCCGAGCGCCTTGGCGAGCTGCACCGCGAACGTGCCGATGCCGCTGGCCCCGCCGTGCACCAGCAGGGTCTCGCCGCGCCGCAGCCGGCCGACCATGAACACGTTCGACCAGACCGTGCACGCCACCTCGGGCAGCCCCGCCGCCTCCGCCAGCGGCACGCCCTGCGGCGCCGGCAGGACCTGCTGCCAGGGCACCGCCACGCGCTCGGCGTAACCGCCGCCGGCGAGCAGCGCGCACACCTCGTCGCCGGCCTTGAACTGCTCGACGTCCGCACCCACCGCGGCCACCACGCCCGACACCTCCAGCCCGGGGTACAGCGGCGCGCCGGGAGGCGGGTCGTAGAAGCCCATCCGCTGGTGGACGTCGGCGCGGTTGACCGCCGAGGCCACCACGTCGATGAGCACGGCGCCGCGTCCGACGGCCGGATCGGGCACCTCGCGCCATTCCAGGACCTCGGGTCCACCCGGCTCGGTGATCTCAATGGCTCGCATGCGATCCACGGTAGCCGGGCAAAGAAGTTGTGGGTTGCCGGGCTGCGCGGGAAGGCGTGGCGTTAACCTGCAAAGTATTTGCTGCCCCTTTAGACCCACCCGAGGGGGAACACGGTGGCAAGACACGATCGAGAAGAATCTCTCGAGGAACAGCTGGCCTGGCTGGACGCGATCAAGGAGACGGAGGAGACGCCGGTCTCCGTCGGAGCCTCGTCCGCGTCGGCGGACGAGCCGGTCGCTTCGCCGTACCCCAAGGACCCTTGGCTGCTCGTGCCGACCCCGCACGACACGCCGACGCCGCCGCTGTTCCGCGCCGCCGTCGACTCCGTGTACGGCCACGCGGCGGCCGAGGACCTGCCCGAGGCCGAGAGCGAGGCGGGGGAGTGGCTGGACAGGGCCGCCACGCAGGACAGCGGCAGGGGGCAGGAGAGCGCGGCGAGCGAGCCGGCCGCGCCGCCGGTGAGCCTCGGCCGGTCCGAGGACCCCTTCCTGGCGCCGCTCAAGCCGTTGCCGCGGCCTGACGACACCGACAGCTACTCCTTGACGTTCACGCCGCCCGAGCGGGCGGAGAGCGGGGAGAAGGGCGCCGAGCAGGGCATTGAGCAGGGCCGGGAGCCGAGCCAGGAGCCGAGCCAGGAGCAGGGCGAGGAGCAGGTCCGGGAGCAGAACCGGCAGCAGGGCGAGGAGCAGGCGCGCGAGAGCGAGGAGCCGGGCTGGCCGTCGCTCGGCGATTGGTCGCGGCCCGCCGAGCAGTCGAACGAGACGCAGCCGATGATCACCGAGCTGCCCGAGGCGTTCGGCCTGCCGGCCCGCACCGAGCCGTCCAGTGCGTTCGACGTGCCGGCCCGTACCGAGCCGCCCAGGGCGTTCGACGAGCCCGTCCCGGTCGAGCCCGCCGAGCCCGCCGCCGCCGAGCCGCCGCGCGGGTTCGAGGAGCCCGTCCGCGGAGAGGAGCCCGTACGCAGCGAGCCCGTACACAGCGAGCCCGTACACAGCGAGCCCGTACACAGGGAGCCCGTACGCAGCGAGCCCGTACGCAGGGAGGCGGTCGAGGAGGCGCCGGCCGACGAGCGGCCCCGCTGGGACGAGCGGCCGCAGTGGTCCGACACCTCCTTCCGCGAGGGCCGCCCCCAGCGGCCCGACTTCGCGCACGGCGAGCCCGCCCCCGCCCCCCAGGAGGCCGCGCGGGACGAGCGCCCGCAGTGGAACGAGCGCCAGGAGTGGCGGCCGGCCGAGCGGGAGATCCCGCCGCCGCACGAGCGCCGGCGGCGTCCGGCGCCCATCCCCGTCTTCACCGCGCCGCAGCGCCCGCCGCTCACCGGCCGGCCGACCGCCGACAGCCTCGACCCGGAGTCGCTGCTGCGCGGCAGGCGCAACGCGCCCGCGAAGGGCTGGCGGCGTCTGGTCTACAAGGCGTCCGGCGGCTGGATCAAGCCGGGCGAGGCGCCGGAGGTGCGCCGTCGCCGCGAGCTGGTGACCAGGGCACGCACCCCCGTGACCACCGGCCACCACCGGGTGGCCGTGCTGAGCCTGAAGGGCGGCGTGGGCAAGACCACGACCACGGTCGGGCTCGGCGCCACGCTCGCGCAGATGCGTGGCGACCGCGTCATCGCCGTGGACGCCAACCCCGACCGGGGCACGCTGTCCGACAAGCTGGTGCTGGAGACCTCCGCCACCGTGCGCGACCTGCTCAACGAGCGCGACCAGGTCAAGCGGTACGTGGACATCAGGGCGTTCACCTCGCAGGCGCCCTCGCGGCTGGAGGTGCTGGCCTCGGACCGCGACCCGTCGGTGTCGGAGGCGTTCAGCGGCGCCGACTACCAGGCCGTCTCCCAGGTGCTGGAGAACTTCTACTCCATCTGCATCACCGACTGCGGCACCGGCCTGCTCCACTCCGCCATGGGCGGCGTGCTCGGGCTCGCCGACCAGATCGTGCTGGTCAGCAGCCCTTCCGTGGACGGCGCCAGGGCCGCCTCGGCCACCCTCGACTGGCTGGAGGCCCACCACTACGCCGACCTGGTGAAGAACGCGACCGTGGTGCTGTGCAGCGTCCGGCCGCGGTCGAAGTCGGCGGTGGACATCAGAAAGCTGGAGGCCCATTTCGCGGCCAGGTGCCGCGCGGTGATCAGGGTGCCGTACGACCCGCACCTGGAGGAGGGCGCGGAGATCGACCTCGACCGGCTCCAGGAGGCGACCAGGGAGGCCTACCTGCAGCTCGCCGCCAGCGTGGGCGACGGGTTCGCGGGTGTGCGCGAGTGAGCGGAGGGTGTGGGATTCGAACCCACGAGGCCATCGCTGACCTGGCCGCTTTCAAGGCGGCTGCACTCGTCCACTATGCGAACCCTCCTGTGCGGACACCACGATAGCGGCTGTGGTGGCAGGGGTGTACGTTCAGGAGGTGGCGGATCTGGGCGTCGAGGTGGAGCGTGGTCATGGCGACACGACGGTGCGCCTTGCCGGAGACCTCGACAAGCTCACGGCGCCCCTGCTGAAGCAGCGGCTGGCCGAGCTGTCCGCCGAAGGGCTCGTGGACCTCGCGATCGACGCCCACCATCTCGACTTCTGCGACTCCAGCGGCCTGTGGGCGCTGGTGGAGCACCAGCGCGCGGTCGCCGGGCGCGGCGGCTCGTTACGCCTGTTCGGCGTGCACGGCGTGCTGCGCCGGGTGCTCGACGTGACCGGGTTGAAGGCCGTCTTCGACGACGTGCTGCCCGTTTAGACGTGCTGCCGGTTCAGTCGTGCTGCCGGTTCAGAGGCGGTCCCGGCCGAGTTGTGACAGGAGCCAGCGGGGGCCCTCGATCTCGGCGCCCAGTTCGGCGACCCGTTCCCTGAGCCCGCGGTCGGCCGTGACGACGAGCACGCGCTCCCACGGCTTGGCCTGGGCCACGACGTCGACGATCGCGTCATCGCCGCTGCCCGTGGCCGCGACGACCTGCAGCCCGGGGATCTCGGGGGTGCTTCGTGCCGCGCCCTCCACGACCGCGACCACCCGCGGGAACCACTGCGACAACACCGGGTGGAACAACCTGTGCTCCGCCACCTCGGTGAGCAGGCGGGTGGCCGCGCCCAGCCGGTCGTTCCACCAGCCGCGCTCGGCCCGCGCGCCGATGATGTTGGCGACGTCGAGCACGATCGTCTCGGGACGGATGGCGGCCTGGACGTGGTCCCAGGTCGCGGCGAAGCCGGGATGCAGCCTGCGGCCGGCCACCTCGGGCAGCGGCAGCCAGCGCAGGTCGGTGCTCTCGCTGTTGGCGGGCTTGGCCGGCACCAGCTCGGCGGACTCGGCGATCACCGTCTCGAAGGTCCAGCCGCCGTGGTCGTCGAGGTAGACGCCCTGGACGCGGAACCCGTCGCCGCCGAGTGAGGCCTCCTCGTGGGCCTCGCGCAGCGCGCTGGCGACGGCGTCCTCGTGGCTGTCGCGGGCGCCGCCGAGCAGCCCCCAGGTGCCGCCGTGGTGGCTCCACAAGGAGCGTTCCTGCATGAGCACGTGGGGCACGCCGAGCGGGTCATGGTGGACGAGGAGCAGGCCCGACGCTCCGTGGATGCCCCAATGTCTGTGTCCGAGCCCGCATTCGGCCCAGCCGTCGCCGTCCTTAGCCGCCATGAGGGATTGTCTCAGCCTCCGCCCTTACTGAAATGTTGCAGGTCCTTGGCGCCCGCCCAGTAGCCGCCCCACTCCCAGCCGACGTCGGCGAAGGCCCTTACGACCTTGTCTCCAGGGTTTACCACACCTTTACCCTTCATTGGGCGGTTGGTGTACCTCTTGGCATTTTGGTGTGCGGTGCCACCGCTTGCAGTGACATATGGGTTCTCGCGCGGATTGATGTCAATCGCTTGGCCGTACGCGTGGTTCGACCAATTGCTGGACCCGGTCGCGCGACGGCAGTTGAATGCCGAGGTGTTGTCGGCCTCGATGGAGGCGAAGTCGTCGCCTTTGTAGACGTCGACCAGCTTCATCTGCCGGATGGGCCAGCGCCAGTCGTACAGCTTGCGGAAGACGGTCTCGATGTCGTCGGTGACCGTCTTGCGGACGACCAGCTCGCCGGTGTGCGGCTTGTCGTCGAAGCCCCAGAAGGACATGGTGACCAGCCGCAGGTCCTGGTAGGAGACCGGGCAACCGGGCCGCCACGAGTACGGCAGCCGGTCGCGCGACACCTTCGTGACCTTCGAGGTGAACGGCGGCGGGGCGGCCGGGCTCGGCTCGCTCGTGGGCGAGGTCGTGGGCGACGTCGTCCCGGACGCGGGCGCCGAAGGCGCGGGCGTGGCGCCGGACGAGGCGACGGGCTCCTGCCCTGCGCACGAAACGGACGTGAGCACCACGAACGCGATGGCGGCGGTACGTTTCATCTGGCCACCATATGCGACGTCATGCCAGGTCAGGGGACTATCAGCACGGTACGGCGAGCCCGTTTCGCCAGGCCGACGGCCACCGAGCCGCCCATGGCGTGCCAGGAGGAGCGCGACCTGCCGACCACGATGGCGTCGGCCCGGTAGGAGCCGGCGAGCGCCTCCAGCTCGCGGGCGGTGTCCCCGCGGACGCTGACGAACTGCCAGGGCACGCCCACGCCCCTCAGCTCGTCCCGGAGGTCGTCGGTGAGGTCGGCCGCGCTGTCCGGGATGATCGGGGAGCCGGCGAAGAACCACAACGTGGTGCTGTTGATCGGCTCCACGAACACGACGAGCAGCGCGGCGGCGTCCCGCCGGGCCAGGCCGGCCGCGTACGCGAGCGCGTTGCGGCTGGGGTCCGACCCGTCGAAGCCGACGACCAGCAGCCCGGCGCCGTCCTTGCCGATCTCGAACTGCCCCGCCGGGAGCCGGCCCTCCAGTGGCTCCCAGCCGGGGTCTGTGCTACCGCCGAACACGGCACGACTCGCGTCAGAGGTCCGCGTGCTTGCCGCGGCGGGCCAGCTCGCGCAGTGAGTCGGCGGCGTAGATCACCAGGGCGACGAACGAGACGGCGGCGAGCCCGCCGCCGACCCACAGGTCGTTGACGGTCGCGTCGGCGTACGCCGCGCCCCGGGGCTGGTAGCCGACCGCGAACGGCGCGGCGACCAGCCACAGTCCGGTCAGGAACAGCAGCACGAGGGCGGAAATGCCCAGCTTGGCCTTCATCGGGACTCCTCCAGACCCACCAGGGTGGTCTTGCCGTTCTGACGGTGCTCACCGCCGCGGCTCGGGTTGTGCATGTCCTCGCGCAACGCCTCCACGAGCGGGGCGAGCAGGCTCGCCAGCTCGGCGGAGGACGCCTGCGGCGCGGCGGGCACGGGCTCGGGCTCCGGCTCCACGCGCTGCTTGACGGTCACCAGCCCACGGATCACGAGCTCTTCGTAGATGGCCAGGACGAAGCCGATGACGCCCACGAGACCGAAGACGGTCACGCCCAGGCCCGAGAAGAACTCGGTGGTGGTGGGGTCGGTCCAGTCGGCGTTCTGGGGCTGCGTGCCGAGGGCGAAGGGGGCGATCATCAGCCACAGGCCGGCCATGACCGCCAGGGCCGCCGCTACGGCGCCCACGAACTTGCGAATCATTGTGAGACTCCTCCGGATACGAGGTGTTGCTGCGCCGGCGTGGCCTGCGCGATGAGGGCGCGCGAGGTGGGCCGAAGCACGTTCTGTGCGACTGCCCAGGCGCGTTCGCGCTCGGGGCGGCCGTCGGGCGGCGCCATCCTGGCGACCGCGGAGAGCAGCGCGGACGGCTGGCCGTTCGACCGCTCGACGCGCTGGGCGATGAGCTCCAGGAGCAGCCCGGCCAGGACGAGGTCGTCCTTGCCGAGGGGCTTGGGGCCGGCCGGCATCGTGGTGCCGCGCAGCGGCAGCTCCTTCAGGAAGAGCGCCGCGAGGAACCCGAGCAGGGCGATCGGCACGCCGACCAGGAACACCGTCTCCAGGGCCCGGGTGAAGGACTCCAGGATGATGCCCTTGATCGGCTCGGGAAGGTGCTGGATGGCGGCGGGGCTGCCCAGCTTCTGCCCGGTGCTGGGCAGGTGGAGGCGGGCCTGGGCCACGAGGTCGGCGAACTCGCTCGCCTGCCGGTTGGTCAGGATCGCGCCGAAGCCTGCGACGCCCATCGCGCCGCCGAGCGAGCGGAAGAACGACACGCCGGCCGTGGTCGAGGCCATGTCGCGCAGCTCGGAGCCGTTCTGGGCGGCCAGGATGAGCATCTGCATGGACAGGCCGAGCCCGATGCCCAGCACGCCCACGTCGAAGCCGATGAGCCATTCGCTGGAGTCGACGTGCAGCCGGGAGAGCAGGAACAGGCCGACGGCCACGATCACCAGGCCCACGACCGGGAAGATCTTCCACTTGCCGGTGTTCGTGACGATCTTGCCGGAGATCACGCCCGCCAGGAACAGCGCCACCACCATGGGCAGCGTCATCAGACCCGAGTTCGTCGGGCTCAGGCCCTTGACGATCTGCAGGTACTGCGGCAGGTAGATCATCGCGCCGAACATGGCCATGCCGACGAACAGCGAGGCCGCGCTGGTGAGCACGAACGTGCGGTTCCTGAACAGCCGCGGGGGCAGGATCGGGTTGCGGGCCGTACGCTCGGCCAGCACCGCCAGGGCCAGCATGAGCACGGCGAACGCGGCCAGGAAGTAGGTCCAGAACGAGTTCCACTCGAACTCGTTGCCGCCCAGCGTCAGCAGCAGCATCAGCGAGGCCGCGCTGGCGGTGATGGTCGTCGCGCCCCAGATGTCGATCGAGGTGTTCCGCTTGACCTTGGGCAGCCGCAGCACCTTCTGCACCACCGCGAACGCGACGATGGCGAACGGCACCACGACGTAGAAGCACCAGCGCCAGCCGAGCCAGTCGGTGTCCACGATGAACCCGCCGAGCAGCGGCCCCGCGACGGTGGAGATCCCGAAGACGGCCCCCATGTAGCCGGAGTACCGGCCGCGCTCACGCGGCGAGACGATGTCTCCCAGGATCACCTGCGCAAGTGCCGACAAACCACCCACGCCCAGGCCCTGTACGGCACGTGCCGCGATGAGCTGTCCCATGTTCTGGGACAGACCGGCCACCAGTGAAGCCGCCACGAACAGACCGAGAGCGGTCTGGAAGAGCAGTTTCCGCCCGAACAAATCGGACAGCTTGCCCCACAACGGTGTCGAGACCGTCATCGTCAGCATGGTGGCGCTGGCCACCCATGAGTACTGGTCCTGACCGCCGAGTTCCCCCACGATCGTCGGCAACGCGGTGCCCACCACGGAAGTGGAGATCATCGACGTCAGCATGGCGAGCATGAGCCCGGACATGACTTCGAGGATCTCGCGGTGGGTGTACTGCCTTCGGGCGGGGGGCGCGGCCTGTGCCTGGGCTACCAAGACACCACATCCCCTTCATACGCACTTGTCCAATGTTGAGTATACGCATGTTTACTAGCCGCGCGGCAAGTGACTTTATTCCTGAGTAGAGTTCGGGACATGGACGCCCCGACGACGGACGCCCGGCCCCGCGGGCGCGAGGCCACCCGGCAGCGCATCCTTGACGCGGCATGCGTGCTGTTCGGCGAGCACGGATACGAGCAGGTCACCGTCCGCATGATCGCCGCGGCCGCGGAGGCCAACATCGCCCTGGTCGGCCGCTATTTCGGCTCCAAGGCCGGGCTTTTCGGCGCGGTGCTCGAAGGCGAGCCCACGTTCGTCGCCCTGCTGGCCGGCGATCACGGGAGCCTGCCGCGGCGCCTGGCCGAATACGCGGCCGAGCGCATGCACCACGACCCCGAGAGCCCGGTCCTGCGCACCCTCGAACGTTCGGCCGCCCATCCGGAGATCCAGGACGTCGTGCGCGAGCGCCTGCGCACGTCCATCCTCGATCCGCTGGCCGCGCAGCTCGACGGTCCCGGCGTGCAGGCGCGGGCCAGGATGGCGACGGCGGTCTTCCTGGGCATCGGCGCGATGCGCCGCCGGCTGGGCCCGGAGCAGCCCACGGCGGCCGACGTCGACCGGTTGACCGCGGTGTTCGAAGCGTGCCTGGCGGAGTGAAACTTTCATCGCCCTGACCGGCCGTGGCCTGGGGAAAGCCGGTTCGCAACGGTCGGATGTCTTTCTGCGGCCGGGCGGGCTCCCTACGATCCGGAGAGAGCCGTGGAGCGCTCCCACTCCCACTCTACGGACGGAGTAACCTCATGTCTCGCAGCAGGCCCGCGCTCGCGGCGCTCCTCGCCGCCACCGCCATGGCCGCGGCGGGGGCGGTCGTCCTCGCCACGTCCACCGCCCAGGCCGCCGACTCCGCTTTCTACGTGGATCCCCAGACGAACGCCGCCAAATGGGTCGCCGCCAACCCGGGCGACAGCCGTACGCCGGTGATCAGGGACCGGATCGCCGCCGTGCCCCAGGGCAGGTGGTTCGCCAGCTACAACCCCGCGACCGTGCGGAGCCAGGTGGACTCCTACGTGGGGGCCGCCGCCGCGGCGGGCAAGATCCCGATCGTCGTCGTGTACGACATGCCCAACCGCGACTGCGGCGGCGCGAGCGCGGGCGGCGCGCCCGACCACGCGTCCTACCGGGCGTGGATCGACCAGATCGCGGCCGGTCTGGGCGGGCGGGCGGCGACCGTCGTCCTCGAACCGGACGCGCTGGCCATCATGACGAACTGCATGAACTCCGCGCAGCAGGCCGAGGTGAAGGCGTCCATGGCGTACGCGGGCAAGAAGTTCAAGGCGACGTCGTCGCAGGTCAAGGTGTACTTCGACATCGGCCATGACGCCTGGTTGTCGCCGTCGGAGGCCGCGTCCAGGCTCAACGGCGCCGACGTCGGGGGCAGCGCCGACGGCATCGCGCTCAACACCTCCAACTACCGCGCGACGCCGGGACTGGTGTCGTACGCCAAGAGCGTCATCGCGGCGACCGGCGTGTCCAGGTTGAAGGCGGTCATCGACACCAGCCGCAACGGCAACGGCCCGGCGGGCAGCGAGTGGTGCGACCCCGCCGGCCGGGCCACGGGCATCTGGAGCACCACGAACACGGGGGACGCGGCGATCGACGCCTACCTGTGGGTCAAGCCGCCGGGCGAGGCCGACGGCTGCATCGCGGCGGCCGGGCAGTTCGTGCCGCAGCGGGCGTACGACCTCGCCATGGCCGCACCCTCGCCCACCGCGAGCCCCACGGTGACCCCCACGGTGACCCCGACCGTCACCCCCACCGTGACGCCCACCGTCACCCCCACCACCGGCCCGGCCGGTTGCTCGGCCGCCTACAAGGTGACCAGCCAGTGGCAGGGCGGCTTCCAGGGCGAGGTCACCGTGAAGAACACCGGCTCGGCGCCGACCGCCGGCTGGAAGGTCCAGTGGACGTTCCCCGGCGGCCAGACGATCAGCCAGCTCTGGAACGGCAACCTGTCCGGCAACGCCACCGTGACGAACCTGAGCTGGAACGGCGCCCTGACCGGCGGCGCGACGACCACGTTCGGCTTCCTCGCCAGCGGTAA
This sequence comes from Nonomuraea sp. NPDC005692, assembly GCF_040631115.1. Taxonomy (NCBI): domain Bacteria; kingdom Bacillati; phylum Actinomycetota; class Actinomycetes; order Streptosporangiales; family Streptosporangiaceae; genus Nonomuraea; species Nonomuraea sp. NPDC005692. Next base: position 79,180 of record NZ_JBEXYU010000031.1, read on the forward strand.
CGCCGCGACCAGCACCCCGCCCGCCCTCACCTGCACCGCGTCCTGACGCCTCCCGGGCGCCCCTCGCGCGGGGGCGCCCGGGAAATAAGCGGAGAGCCGTTACGGTTGCACTGCCCGATGGCCACCGTCCAGGCGAAAGGGCTCGTTCCCCATGACTGTTCCACTCTCCATCCTTGATCTGGCGCACATCGGCGACGGAGAGACGGCGAGCGAGAGTCTGGCCGCCAGCGTGGGCCTGGCCCAGCGGGCCGAAGAACTGGGATACCACCGCATCTGGTACGCCGAGCACCACAACATGCCGAGCATCGCCTCCTCGGCCACCAGCGTGCTCATCGCCCACGTAGCCGCTCACACCAGGACGATCCGCCTCGGAGCGGGCGGCATCATGCTGCCCAACCACTCCCCGCTGACCATCGCCGAGCAGTTCGGCACCCTGGAGACCCTCCACCCCGGACGCATCGACCTCGGCCTCGGCCGCGCCCCCGGCAGCGACCAGCCGACCATGCGCGCCCTGAGGCGCACCCCCGGCGCCGCCGACACCTTCCCCCAGGACGTGCTCGAACTGCAGGGATTCCTCACCGGCGAGTCGCGCATCCCCGGTGTGGACGCCACGCCGGGCAAGGGCACGAACGTGCCGCTGTACATCCTCGGCTCGTCGTTGTTCGGCGCCCAGCTCGCCGCCGCGCTCGGGCTCCCGTACGCGTTCGCCTCGCACTTCGCGCCCGACGCGCTGGAGGAGGCCGTGGCGCTCTACCGGCGCGAGTTCAAGCCGTCCGAGCAGCTCGCCGAGCCGTACGTGATCGCCGGGGTGAACGTGATCGCCGCCGACACCGGCGAGGAGGCGCAGGAGCAGCTGCTCACGGCCAAGCGGTACCGGGTGAGCCGGTTCCTCGGCCGCGGGCGCACGTTCACGCCGGAGGAGGCCGACATGGTGCTCGAATCGCCGGCCGGGCAGCAGATCCTGCGGATGATGCAGTACTCGGCCGTCGGCACGCCCGCCGAGGTGGACGACTACCTCGCCCGCTTCGCCGCGCACGCGCAGGCCGACGAGCTGATCGTCGTCTCCTCGGCGCCCGACAGGAAGGCGTGGCTGCGCTCCATCGAGCTGCTGGCCGCCGCCCACGGCCTCACCCGCGACGCCTCCTAGTCGGCCGAGCGCTGCGGCCGCAGCAGGTGGGGCCCGGTCAGGTCGGACGGCGGCGCCGGTGACAGGCCCGCGTCCACCAGCTGCGAGCGCAACACGAGCACCGTGCGTTCCAGGGCCCGGATCTGGGCCTGCAACCGGCGGATCTGGTCGCGCATCGCCACCGAGCTGCTCTGCTCGTTGACCAGCTCCGCGCCGAGCTGGCTGGCCTGGCCCTGCATCCGGGTCATCTGCTTCTCCATCTGCGCCAGAGCGTCCTCGTAGATCGTCTTGGCGCGGATGAAGGCCTCGGCGTCGACCTTCGAACGCTCGACCTCGGCCTGGTGCTCGACCTGCAGCAACGCGCTCTGCTGGGACTTCTTGCTGGCGTCCGTCGCCGAGCGGAAGGCGAGGTAGGCCACGCCGAGCGGCACGATGCCGACGCCCAGCTGGACCAGGATGTCACTCAGACCGGACATGGCGGCCCCCCAATGGACGGATCACCCCTGTGTAGGTGACGCCGTCGTCGCTGTGCCAGGCGTTGACCGTCAGTGCGATCGGGAACTCGCCGCCGTCGCGATGGAGGCCGACCAGCGGGATGATCCGGCCGGCCAGCTCGGAGTGGCCGTCGGAGAGCACCCGGGCGAGCCCGTCGGTGTGCGGGTCGCGGAAGCGTGGCGGCATCAGGATCGTCAGCGACCTGCCGACCGCCTCGTCGGTGTCCCAGCCGAACAGGGCCTCGGCCTGCGGGTTCCACGACTGGATCGTGCCCGAGGCGTCGGCCACGATGACGGCCGTCGAGGACGCCGCGCGGCCGCCCGGCAGGCGGCCCAGCACGACCGCCTCGGGCCAGGTGGCGATCAGCGCGATCCAGCCCCCGAAGGCCAGCCAGACCGCCCCGCCGACCCAGCCGCGCGGGTTGTCGCCGGTGAAGGTCGAGATCAGATAGATCAGCCCGTACGTGAGGAGCAGCGCGGTCGCGGCGGCGAAGGCCACCCGGTCGGACCGCATGAAAGCCTGCGCCAGGCAGAGCATGCCGAGCGCGCACCAGACCGCCGCCCAGGCGGGCAGCGGCGCGATGACGGCCAGCGACGCGTAGCCGGGTGTGCCGCGCTGGTTGCCCGGCACGAACGCCAGCGAGGCCGCGATGGCCAGGCTCAGCAGGCCCACGAACGTCAAGGAGGCGCCCCGCCTCCCGACGCGGCGGAGGACGCGGGTGAGGGCACGGCGAAGCGGGGGCGTACCGACAACGTGTCCATTACTCACAGTCGCCAGATTAATGCATTTAGTTATCGTCCGATGAGATTATCTGGCTGGTCTGCCCGGCGTGGCGCCCGTGCGGGAAACACCGGGGAAACGCCGTGACCGGTTGCATGCCTTTCCTGGACCTGTCCGAGAAGAGGTGTGCATGAGTGGAGCCGGATCCGCGCGGCCGTCGCGGCGGACGACGTTGGGCCTGCTGGGGGCCGTGCCCCTGGCGGCCGGTGGCGGATTGACGCCTGCCGAGGGTGGAGTGGCCGCCTATGACCGTCATCTCCGTTCGCTGGCCGAGCAGGACAAGTTCTCCGGGACGGCGCTGCTGGCCCGTCGCGGGCGTCCGGTGCTGGCCCGTTCGTACGGGATGGCCGACAAGGAACGGTCGATCCGCAATCGGACCGACACCGTCTACTGCCTGGCCTCGGCGTCCAAGCCGTTCACCGGGCTGGCGGTCGTCCAGCTCGCCCAGCAGGGCAGGCTCAGGTTCTACGAGAAGCTGGGCACGTACCTGGACGGCTTTCCCGACGAGGTCGCCAGGCACGTCACCGTGCACCAGCTGCTCACCCACAGCTCCGGGCTGCCGGACTTCACCGTCCAGGACCCGGACGACGTCAAGCTGGTCACCCACAGCGTCGAGGAGCAGACCCGGTTCGTCAGGACGCGGACCCGCCTGCTCAGGCCCGCCTACACCCCCGGCACCGACAAGACCTACAGCAGCTCCGGCTACGAGATCCTCGGCGAGCTCGTCGCCACCCTCTCGGGGCTGCCCTTCCACGAGTACGTCCGCCGCAACATCTTCGTCCCCGCCGGGATGACCCGCTCCGCCTACTACACCCGGACGGACTGGCTCAACGACGCACGCATCGCCCATCCGTACATCTACCAGTCGGACGGCACGCGGGTGGACGGCGTCCGCCACCTGGAGGCGGGGGCCGTGCTGAACGGCGGGCCGGGCACCAACGCCGCCCGCGCCTTCATCGGCTCCGGCGGCGGCAGCGGCTTCTCCACGGCCCCCGACCTGGTGCGGTTCGCGCTCGCGCTGCAACGCGACAAGCTGCTGAACCACGCCTACACCCAGCTCTACCTGAGCCCCAAGGTCTCCGGCCCGCCCCTGGCCGGCCCCGGCCCGGCGCCCGTGGCGGAGGCGTTCCAGGCGTACGGGCCGGTCGCCGGGATCACGGGCGACCAGCGGCACATCGGCCACGGGGGCGGCATCGCCGGCGGCAACACCAACTGGTCGATCTACCTCGACAGCGACTGGGTGGGGGTCATCCTGTGCAACTACGACCTCGACATCCAGGCCGTCATCCGCCAGGAGCGGCAGGCCGTCCTGGGCGCCTGACCGCCGACGCCGGTAGCGTCGGACGCATGGATGTCGAGGTGGCGGTTGTGCGTGAGGTGGACCAGGAGCTCGTGGACGCCTTCGGGCTGCTGCTGCCCCAGCTCTCGGCGTCCGCCGGGCCGCCGGACCGGGCGGCGCTCGAACGCGTCGTGCGCAGCGAGGCGAACACCGTGCTGACCGCCCGCCTGGACGGCCGGATCGTCGGGACGTTGACGCTGGTGCTGTTCCCGGTGGCGACCGGGATGCGCGCCCGCATCGAGGACGTGGTGGTCGACGTCTCGGCCAGAGGGCGCGGGGTGGCCGCCGAGCTGACCCGGCATGCCCTGCGCCTGGCGGAACGGGCGGGCGCCCGTACCGTCGACCTCACCTCCCGCCCCGACCGCGCGGCCGCCAACCGCCTCTACGAGCGCCTCGGGTTCCGGGCCAGGAACTCGACGGTCTACCGCTTCGGCTCCGAGCGCTAGCCGGCCCCGCACGCGGTCAGGAGGCGGGCCAGGGTCTGGCCGGGGGTCTCCCCGTCGGTGTGCAGGACGGTCGTGGCCAGGGCGCGGTTGCCCGGGTCGCGCACCCACTCCGCGAGGAAGTCGTGGCCGTCGGCGCTCGTCCAGTCGGTGCTCTTCGTGGCCAGACTGCGCCGCCGCAGGACCTCGACGGCTCGCCCCTCCTCGGCGCAGGGCAGCACCAGCACCACGTGCTCGACGGGCGCGAGAGCGGCCTGGACCCGCAGGAACAGCTCCGGCCGCGTGTAGTGGCTGTGGCCGGCCCCGAGGGCGACGATCGTGTCCGGGTGGTCGGCCACCACGCGTTCCACGGCATGGACGCGGGCCGGTTCCCACTCCCGTTCGGCCGTGACCCGGCCGACGGCCCGGATCCGGGAGCGCAGCCGGTCCATGTCCCAGCCCGTCTCGGCGTAGTAGTCGGCGCCGATCGCGTCGATGTCGACGAAGCTCCGGCCCGTCGCCGCGGCCATGCCCGCACCGAGGGTGCTCTTGCCCGCTGCGGCGGGACCGATGAGGATCATCCACGGCGCTTCACGCATCCGTACATTCTCCTCGGCAACCGGTGAAACCTTGTCGAGGGCACCATGAAACCGGCGTCCCCGATAGTGGAGCCATGAGCATCACAGAACTCGGGCACACCGGGGTCGGCCCACCCCCCAGAGCGGCCACCGAGGCGGCCGTACGCGCCGAAGGGCTGGTGAAGACGTTCGGCGCACACCGGGCCGTGGACGGGATCGACCTGGACGTACGCACCGGCGAGATCTTCGGCGTCCTCGGCCCCAACGGCGCCGGCAAGACCACCACCCTCCGGATGCTGGCCACCCTCCTGAAGATCGACGCCGGCCGCGCCGAGATCTTCGGGGTCGACGTGGCCGCCAACCCGCACGTGATCCGCCAGCTCGTCGGCGTCACGGGCCAGTACGCCTCGGTCGACGAGAACCTGACCGCCCGCGAGAACCTCTGGCTGTTCAGCCGCCTCCAGGGCATCGCCAAGCCGCGCGCCCGGCGCATCGCCACCGAGCTGCTGGGCCAGTTCGGCCTGGAGGACGCGGCCGACAAGCCGATCTCGCAGTTCTCCGGCGGCATGCGCAGGCGCCTGGACCTGGCGGTCAGCCTGATCACCCGGCCACCGCTGATCTTCCTGGACGAGCCCACCACCGGCCTCGACCCCCGCACCCGCGGCCAGATGTGGGACGCCATCCGCGACCTGGTCTCCGACGGCTGCACCGTGCTGCTGACCACCCAGTACCTGGACGAGGCCGACCAGCTCGCCGACCGCATCGCCGTCATCGACCACGGCCGCAAGGTCGCCGAGGGCACGCCCGACCAGCTGAAGAGCGCGGTCGGCAACTCGACCCTGCAGCTGCTGCTCGCCGAGCCGGACGAGGTGCCCGCCGCCGTGGAGATCGTGCGGCGCGTGCTCGGCTCCGACCCGGTGCTCAGCCCGGAGCAGGGCCGCCTCAACGTCGCGCTCGACCAGGCCGACCTGGCCGCCGAGGTGCTGATCGCCCTGCGCACCGCCGGGGTGTCGATCTCCTCGGTGAGCGTGGCCAAGCCCAGCCTGGACGAGGTGTTCCTGGTCCTGACCGGCCACGGGACGGACGGCGACGCCGCAACCGGCACGGAGGAGAACCGATGAGCACCATGATCGCCCCCACCCGCGAGACGGTACGGGCCGCCGACCGTGTGGAGGCCGCCCGGCGGCGCGTGACCCTGGCGGAGACCGTCGGCCAGACCCTGTCGATGGCCTGGCGGGCGCTGAAGAAGATGCGCCGCAACCCGGAGCAGTTCTTCGACGTGGCGCTGCAACCGCTGCTGTTCACGGCGATGTTCGCCTTCATCTTCGGCGGCGCCATCGCCGGCGACGTGCAGAGCTACCTCCCGCTGATGATCCCCGGCATCCTCGCCCAGACGGTGCTGACGACGTGCATGGCGACGGGCACGCAGCTGCGCGAGGACATGGAGAAGGGCGTCTTCGACCGGTTCAAGTCGTTGCCGATCGCCCGGATCGCGCCGCTCGCCGGCCCGATGGTGGCCGACCTGCTGCGTTACACGATCGCGGCCACGCTCACCTTCGGCATGGGCCTGGTGATGGGCTACCGGCCGGGCGGCGGCGTGGGCGGCGTGCTGGCCGCGATCCTGCTGGCGATCTTCACGGGCTGGTCGCTGGCGTGGATCTTCACCTGGGTCGGCACGATCGCCCGCAGCGCCCAGGCCGTGCAGGGCATCTCGATGATGATCCTGTTCCCGCTGACGTTCCTGTCGAACGCGTTCGTGCCCGTCGAGACCCTGCCGGGGTGGCTGGCCGCGTTCGTCCGGGTCAATCCGGTCTCACACCTGGTCACGGCCACCCGGGACCTCGCCAACAACGCCCTCGTCAGCGGCGAGGTGGCCTGGACCCTCCTGGCGTGCGCGGTCGTCATGGCGATCTTCGCGCCCCTGTCGGTGCGCAGCTACAAGCGGCACATGTGAGCGCCGCCGGTCACGCCCGAAGACCTGGTCGACGTGCCGCCTGGCCTCGTCGAGCAGGTCAGGGCCGCGCCGGTCGCCGTACCCGGCCCGGACGGCGGCGAGCAGGCCCGGCGCGGCCCGTTCCGCGTGCGGCTCGATCAGCTCGAAGTGCATGCTCGGCATCGTGCTGTTGTACGCGAACCGTTCGGCCAGCACCAGCAGCCTGATCGCGTCGCCCGTCTCCAGGGCCTGCCGCAGCAGCCCCCACGTCCCGAGCGCGAACAACATCGCGCCGCACACCGGGAAGTCGAGGACGGGGTTCGTCACGATCAGCAGGTCGTAGCCCTGCGCGGCGGCGAACAGCTCCGCGCCGTACCGGACCTCCCGCGGCCCGGCATGGTGGGCGTACGCCGTCAGCGCGATCGACTCCGCGACGACCGACCAGGACGTGGCCCCCTCGTACGGCACCCCCTGCGGACGCAGGTCGCGCGCCCGCTCGACCGCCCTGCGGTAGTGCACCAGCGCCGCGGCCGTCTCCCCGCGGGCGAGGGCGATCTCGGCCGCGCAGAGCGAGTCGATCGCCGCGCCGCCGAGCACGGTGTCACCCTCGCTGATCCCGTTGATGCCGGCGAGCTCGGCCTCGGCGGCGTCGAGATCGCCGTCGGCCAGCGCCGAGATCAGCAGGACCGAGCGGAGCTGGGCCTCGTCGTCGGCGGCGCCGAGCCGGCGCAGAACCGGCAGGGCGGTCCGCGCGTGGCCGACCGCCCGCCCGCGGTCGCCGAGCTGCATCCGCAGCTGTGCCAGGACGGTGTGCGCGATCGCGCCGAGCCACGGGCCCTCACTGTCGCGGAGCAGCGACAGGGTCTGCTCGGCGGCCTCGATCGCCTGGTGCACCTCCCCGACGTTCTCCAGGACATGGATGCTCGCCTGCGCCGCGGCCAGCGCCACGTCGCGGTCGGCGCTCCGGCGCAGCTCCAGGAGCTGGCGGTGGGCGTCGTCGCGGTCCCACGCGAGCGCCACCACGGTCATGGCCCTCAGACGGGGATCGGTCTCGCCGGTCTGCGGCAGCTCCTGGAGGAGCAGGCGCAGGGGATCGTGGACGCGGTCGGTCACGGCGATGGCGTTCATCAGCGTGATCAGCAGGGCGACCCTGGTCACCTCGACGAGCCGCGGTGGCGGCACCCAGCCCTTGATCGCCTGGCCGATCGCCTCCCGGTGGACGAAGATCCGGGTGTGGTCGCCGCGGATGGACCACAGCGAGCCCACACCGGCCAGCAACTGGACCGTGGCGGCCGGGTCGGCCTCGCCGAGTGCCTGCCGGAGCAGGTCGGCGAGGTTGCCCTCCTCCGCCCGCAGCGCGTCGACCGACTCGTACTGCGCCGGGCCGAACACCGTGTAGGCGTGTTCGAGGGCGTACGCCGTCGCCCACTCCCGCTGCGCCGCGCGTGCCGCCGCCTCCTCGCCGGCCTCCTTCAGCCGCAGCCGCCCGAACTCCCTGACGGTCTCCAGCATCCGGTAGCGCAGGCCGTACGCCGTCTCGCGGACGCCGAGGATCGACTGCTCGGTGAGCGCGTCCACGATGGCCAGGGCGTCCGGGCCGAGTACGTGCTCGGCCGCGGCCAGCGTGAAGCCGTCGCCGAACAGCGCCAACCAGCGCCAGGCCCGCCGTTCGGGCTCGGCCAGCAGGTTCCACGACCAGTCGATCACCGCGAGCAGCGTCTGGTGGCGGTCGGGGGCCGTCCGGTTGCCGCCGCGCAGCAGGGCGAACCGGTCCGCCAGCCGCCGCGCGATCTCCTCGACCGACATCACCCGTACCTTGGCCGCGGCCAGCTCGATCGCGAGCGGCAGCCCGTCGAGGCGGGCGACGACCTCCCCGACCGCCTCCTCGCCGATCCGCACCCCGGGGCGGGCGGCCGTGGCGCGCTGGCGGAACAGCTCCGCCGCGTCCGCGGCGAGCAGCTCGCCGAGCAGGTAGACGCGTTCGGCGGGGATCGACAGCGGGGCGCGCGAGGTGGTCAGCACCCGCAGGTCGCGGGTCGTCACGGTCAGGAACGCCACCAGGTCGGCGACGGCCTCGATCACGTGCTCGCAGTTGTCCAGGATGAGCAGCGCCGGAGCCTGGTCGAGATGCTGGGCGATGCGGGCGCGCACGTCGGCGCGCTGCCCGGCGGTCAGGATCCGGCGCCCGCTGACCGAGTCGCGGACCCCGAGCGCCGACCCCACCTCGCCCACCACGCCCTCCGGCGAGGAGACGCCGACCAGCTCGATGAAGTGGACGACGGGCTGCGCGGCGTTCCGGCCCGCCACATGGGCCAGCCGCGTCTTGCCCAGGCCGCCGGGGCCGACGACGGAGACCACCCGGTTGGTCTGCAACAGGGCGTGGACGGCGCGGATGTCGTCCTCGCGGCCGAGCAGCGAGGAGCCGTCGAACTGGAGGCCGACGCGCACCGGCCGGTCGGCGGCGAGGAGTTCGGCGTACACGCGGGCCAGCTCGGGGCCGGGTTCGGTGCCCAGCCGGGCGATCAGGCCCGAGCGGTGGCGTTCGTAGCGCTCCAGCGCGGCGGCGGCGCCGCGGACGGCGGCCTCGCTGCGCAGCAGGCAGGCCAGCAGCTCCTCGTCCTGCGGCCGTTCGGCCGCGGCCTCCTCCAGCAGCGGCAGCGCGGCCTCGTGCGCGCCGCCGCGGCCGGCCGCGATCGCCGCCACCCGCCGGGCCTCGGCCGCCTGCCGCGCCGCGGCGGCGCGCAGGTCGGCCAGCGCGCCCGTGGCGCCGTCGGGGCCGCCGGCCACGACCAGGTCCAGGGCCTCCTCGGCACGGCGCCGCGCGAGCGCCGCGTCGTCCTGGCCCAGCGCGGCCCGCGCCTGCTCCATCAGCGTCCCGAGCAGCAGGACGTCGACCTGGCCCGCGGGCAGCCCGAGCCGGTAACCGCGCGGGACGCGCACGACGACGTCGGGGCCGGTCGCGGCCCTGGTCCGGGAGACGACCACCTGTAGCGCCTTGGTCGGGTTGGCCGGCGCCCCGTCGGGCCACAACTCCTCGACCAGCCGCTCGTCGCCGACGCCCGCGCGCCCGTGCAGGGCGAGCACGGCCAGCAGGGTGTGCGCGCGGTCGCCCACGACGCGCGCGCCGTGCCAGCGGACGCCGTCGAGGAGGACCAGTGCGGGAGACACATCCTCAGCTTACGGACGATTCACCGGCCCGCGCCGCCTCCCACGCACACCCCTGATTACGATGAGGCGTGGCTCGGCTGCGGAACGTCCCCATGGCGGACGGCGAGGTGGAGGTGCTGATCGTCGGCGGCGGACCGGTCGGGCTCACCGCACGGGCGCTGCTGGAACGCTGGGGCGTCCGGGTCCTGCTGGTCGAACGGCACCGCGAGCCGTCGCCCTTCCCACGGGCCCGGCTGGTCAACGTACGTTCGATGGAGATCTACCGCGGGCTCGGGCTCGCCGCCGGGATCACCGCCCACGCGTTCGCCCCCGAGTACGGCCGCATCCGATTCCGCGACACCCTGCGGAGCCGCGACTTCGCCACGGCGGCGATGACCGGCATCGATGCGCCGGTGCCCGAGAGCCCCGTGACCGGCGTGGTCACCTCGCAGGATCGCCTGGAACCCGTCCTGCTCGCCGGGGCGACGTCGCCGGCCCGCTTCGGCGTCGAGCTCGCCGGCCTGACCGAGGAGGCGGACGGCGTCGTGGCCGCCCTGCTCGACGGCCCCCGGCGCGGCGAGCGCCTACGGCTCCGCGCCCGTCACGTCCTCGCCGCCGACGGCGCGAACTCCACCGTCCGGCACCTGCTGGGCATCGGCGTCACCGGCCCGGGGAGGATGGGCGGCTTCACCACCGTCGTGTTCGACGCCGACCTCCGCCGCTGGTGCGCCCACCAGCCCGCCGGGGTCTACTTCACCGCGCACGGCCTGTTCGCGCCGCTGTATCCCGAAGGAGGCTGGGCCTGGTTCGTCCCCACCCCTGACGACGGCCCGCACGCCGACTGGCCCGCCCTCCTGTCGCGCGCCCTCGGCGGCGTACCGGCCGACGTCGTCCGGATCCAGCACTGGGAGACGAACGCGTTCGTCGCCGAGCGTTTCCGCCACGGCCGGATCCTGCTGGCCGGCGACGCCGCGCACGCGATGCCCATCGTCGGCGGCCTGGGCATGAACACCGGTATCGCCGACGTGCACAACCTGTGCTGGAAGCTGGCGGGCGTCCTGCGCGGGTGGGCCGCTCCCGGCCTGCTGGAGACGTACGAGGAGGAGCGGCGGCCCGTCGCCTGCCGGACGCTGCGCCAGGCGGTGGCCAACACCGAGCTCATGCTCGGCGTGCAGAACCGGCGCCGCGCCCAGCTCCAGCTGGGCCGGGCAGCGCCGGACCACGTCGAGCTGCCCTGGTCGGAGCGCTACTTCGCGCAGCTCGGCCTGGTGCTCGGCGTCACGTACCGTTCCGGCGCCGTCCTCGCGGGTGAAGGGCCCGCGCCGGAGCCGCCGGGCGCGGACTACGTGCCCAGCGCGGAACCGGGCCGCCGGATGCCACACCTCTGGCTCGCCCGTGACCGCTCGACGCTGGACACGTTCGGCGAATGGTTCACCGTGCTCACCCCGGACCCCGCCGCCTGGGCGTGGCACACGACGCCATGGCCGCTGCGGGTCGAGCCCCTTCCCGCGGAACACGCCGCGTTCTGCGGGCTCACCGCGCACGGAGCGCTGCTCGTCCGCCCCGACGGCCACGTCGCCGCCCGCTGGCCCGGCCCGCCCCCGTCCGCCACCACTCTTCTCGACGCCCTCACCGCGTTGACCGGCAAGGACGCCGGGACCTGACCAGCCGCGCCGCACGGCTGGACCGGCCGCTCCCGGGTGTCGTCAGCCGGTCTGCGCCGCATGCCGTCCCTTGCGCCGCTCGCCCAGCCGGACGCCCACGAAGACCAGCACGGCCAGCAGCACCACGGCGATGACCGCGTTGGTGCCCATGCCGACGTAGGACTCCACCAGCGACCAGTTCTCGCCGAGCGCCCAGCCGGCCAGCACGAACACGGTGTTCCAGAGCAGGCTCCCGGCCGTGGTCAGGAGCGTGAAGACACCCAGCGGCATACGTTCCACCCCGGCGGGAACGGAGATCAGGCTGCGGAAGATCGGGATCATCCGGCCGAAGAACACCGTCTTGCGCCCGTGCTTGAGGAACCACGCCTCGGTCCTCGCGATGTCGGAGACCTTCAGCAGCGGGAGCCGGGCGGCCAGGGCCAGCGTGCGCTCGCGGCCGAGCACCGCGCCCACCCAGTACAGCGCCAGCGCCCCGATCACCGAGCCGGCGGTGGTCCACAGGAGCACGGCGACCAGGCTCATGGTCCCCTGTGAGGCGGTGAAACCGGCCAGCGGCAGGATCACCTCGCTGGGGAGGGGCGGGAAAAGATTCTCCAGCGCGATCGCGATCCCCGCTCCCGGCGCGCCCAGCATCTCCATCAGGTCGATCAGCCATTCCGTCATGCGTCAGAGACTAGGAACGATCAGGGTGCGGCCACCATGAGGCAGGTGGCCGTTCGGGGGTGCGGGAAACCACACCCCCAGGCGGCCCTCGGCGGTACTACGGGGCGGTGCACCAGTTACCGCTCTTGAACCGCTCCTCGACCTCGACCTCGGGCGCGGAGTCGGTGACCGAGATGTCGAGTTGCGCCGTGGCGGACACCAGGGTGCCGGCCGGCGACCTGGCGGCCTTGGCGTCGACCACCACCTGCCGGTCGCCGAGCAGCGCGTAGGTGTCCCTGTCGAAGATCAGCTCCCAGCGCACCCCGTCCGGGCTGGTGAAGCCCACGCCGACGCCCTTACGGCCCGCGGCGTCCTGTACTCCCTCGTCGAGGGTGATGCCGGGGAACGCGCTCAGGGCCTGGTACAACGCGCTGCGCTGCGCGGCCGGCAGGTACGTCTGCCACAGCAGCTGACGTGCGGCGAGGTAGGCGAGGAACGGCGTCAGCTTCTCCGCCTTGGGCTTCCACATGGCGTCGAGGTGGGCACGCATGCCCTCCACGTCGGTCGGCAGGTTCTTGATCGTCGGGTAGTCGTTCTTGGAGTCCTTGCAGTAGACGATGGGCTGGATCCTGGTTCCCATGTCCTTGTAGGCGGACTTCGGGATCGGTTCGCCGGCATAGGCCAGGGGCTCGATGTCCGTCTGCTTGCGCACGCCGTCGGCGTACTGCCCCCGCTGCCGTTCACCCGCCCGCAGCCAGACGGTGTCCTTGAAGCGCCGGTAGTAGTGCTCCCTGGACTTGTCGTAGGGCATCAGGGAGTGGTCCATGGTCTGCAGGGTCTTCACCAGGATGTACTGGTCGTCGCGCGGCTCGATCTCGTCGACGGCGGCCCTCGCCGCGCGGTGGAGCACTTCGGCGGCCGACAGCAGCTTCATCTCGGGAGGCGGGGTCGAGGCGGGCGGCGCCTGCACCACGACCAGGCCGACGGCCACCGCCAGCCCTCCGGCGAGGGCGAAGGTGTACGGCCTGCGCCAGGACCACCGTGACCGTCCCGCCCTGAGCAGCCGATCCCTGGCCATGGCCCTGGTGCCGGGGTCGTAGGGGGCCACTTCCGGCCGGGCCTCGTTGATCAGGTCGAACTCGTTCATCGGGGGTCCTCCAGGACGTTGCGGATCTTGGCCCGGATCCGGGACAGACGGGAACGGACGGTGCCCACCGGGATGTCGAACGCCTGAGCCGCCTGCTCGTAGGACAGCTCGGCCCAGGTGACCAGGAAGAGCAGCTCACGTTCCGCTGATGAGAGCCTCGCCAGCGCGTCGGCCAGGCGGGGACCGAGCCGCTGGGCGTCGATCCGGTCGATGCTGCGCTGCTCGAAGGGGTTGTCGTCGGGACCCGGCATCCTGGCCAGGGCCCGCAGCCTGCGCAGCTCGGTACGGCGGTGCTTGGCGATCAGGTTGGCGGCGATGCCGTACAACCAGGGCGCGGCGTCCGGCCTGGACAGGTCGTAGCGGGACCGTTTTCGGAACGCCGCGAGGAACGTCTCCGCCGTCACGTCGTCGGCCGCGGAGGAGTTCTCCTGGCCGAGGCGTCTGGTGGCATATCGGTGGATCTCATCCGCGTACCTGTCGAAGAGGCTCGCGAACCGATCAGGGTCGGCCAGCGACTCCTCGATGAGGGCGGCGTCCGCGATGGCCGCCACTTCGGTGAGTCCTCTCATATGGGGAAGTCCTTCCGCAGGGCGCGTTCGCACCCTTCCCCCTAACTCACCCGCACCGGCCCTTCAGTTCCATCGCTCCCCGTGCGGGTTCGGCGCTTGGGAGTTCGGCGGAATCCGAGCCGCCGAACTCGCCACGCGTACGTGCCCGTGCGCCGCCGCCGTCAGACGAACCTCGACGCCGGCATGACCCTCTTCCTCAGCGCCGCGACGCCGACGGCCGCCACCCAGATGGCGGCGATGCCGTTGAACATCGCGACCGCGCCCCAGCCGTTCGAGGCGTAGAACTCCGACGAGTTGAAGCCGAAGAACATCGACGGCACCCCGGCCAGGTGCAGTGCGGCGATGCCGAACGACGACCAGCCGACCCACCGGGAAAGGGCGCCGGTGCGCAGCACCGCGTACCCGAAGGCGACACCGAAGACGACCAGCATCAGGTGGCTCATGGAGCCGTAGAGCAGGTAGGTGGGCACGGTACGGGTCGGGTCGATCTCCTCGACGGCCTTGATGGCGTTGCTGCCCTCGATCCCCTTGGCGACCATGTCGATGATCGTCCACGCCACGCCGGCGGTGCCGGCGACCGCCCCGAACCATTCGTAGCGGGCGTCGGCCCGCGTGATCAGAGACCGGACGCCGCTCATGAACACCAGGAACAGCGTCAGCGCGCAGAAGTTGAACAGCGTACGGGTGAGGATCAGCCAGTCCGGCATGAGTGCGCCGGTCTCGACACTGCAGGCCGGAGGGTCACATGCCGGGACGACGAAGTAGAGGGGGAGCTCGGCCATCGCGAAGACGGCGCCGAGGATCGCGGCCACGCCGATCCAGCGGCGAGCCGTGGGCGGGAGCTGAATCTGTGTAAGTAATGAAGTGTTCATGGCATGCACAGTAGCAACAACTGTGTAAGCCGTCTACTATTTCCTTCAGATCTTCGAGAGGATGCCGGCCATGACCCCACGCAAGAGCTCCGGGCGCGACCTCACGCGAGACCGCGAGCCCGCGCCGGATCCCGGGCACGCCGACGAGGCCGACCTCGATGCGCTGCCGCCGGGCCTGGCCGCCGCCTGGGGCGTCGTCGACACCGGCGGGCGGCGCGGTCCCAAGCCGGCGCACAGCGTCGAGAAGATCATCGCGGTCGCGACGGAACTGGCCGACGAGGAGGGCATCGCCGCCGCCTCGCTGCCGAAGGTGGCCGCCCGGATCGGCGTGACCGCCAACGCGCTGTACCGCTACGTCAGCTCCAAGGAAGAGCTCATCGTGCTCCTGGCCGATCGTGCCTGGGGCGACCCGCCCGAACTGCCGGACGGCGACTGGCGGGAGGCGGCCGCGCTGTGGTCGCGCCGGCTGTTCGAGCGTTTCCTCTCCCGTCCATGGCTGCTGGACGTGCCGACGACCGTCTCCCTGACCCCGCACAACGCGGCCTGGCTGGACGCCCTGATCACCGCGCTCGGGCCGACCGGCATGGAGGCGCAGCTGATGCTGAACTGCGCGTACCTGCTCGACAGCCACGCCCGGTACGGCGCCAACCTGCGCCGCAACACCCCGACACCGGCCGCGTTGCGCCGCGCGAACCCCGACCAGCAACGTGCGGTGCGCGCGGTCCGCGTGTTCCTGGACGGCCAGCTCCGCTCCCGCAACCTGAACGCCGTCGCGGACGCGATCCAGGACCCGATGTTCCTCGCCGACGAACCTCCGCTCGACGGCTTCGAATTCGGCCTCGCCAGAATCCTCGACGGCATCGAGGCGTACGTGCAGCAGTAGGAACGCCGCAACGCGGGGAGCGTCCGTGGTGGTGGCGACGGCGCCTCCGGTCGGTAGGACGAGCACGGCTGTCGTCGCGAGCGACCTGGCCCACTTCGCCGGCCCGCCGGCGCGGAATGCGACGGCCGAGCCGGCCGCCCATGGTGTGCGACCTGCGAGCGGTGCTGGGCCCAAGGGCTAGAAGTTCGTGGGGACACCCGCGGGCTGCCGTTGCGCGTGATCGCCACCGCCGCGTCGGTTGCGGGGCGCATCCGCCGCTTGGTTCTCCACCGTCACGCTGCCATGGATCGATGGCGGCTGCCCGGCTCGTCGCGAGGCCACGGACTGGGCCGCCGTGCCCCAGAGGACCCGGCCCCTGATGCGCGAGCCTGTGGTCCCACCAGTCCTGAGCCGCAGGAGCGACCCTGCATGCCGGTCTTTTCCAGCCTGGCCGCCTGTCCCAATGGTCCGCCAACAGGCTCGGACCAGTTCTCTACGGGCCGATTCTCGTCAGCAATTGCGCCCTTGTCGGCAAGTTTTTGGGTGGGCCGGTATATGTTGCATGAATTATCAGCCCTGAGTTTCGACGTCCGGTCCGGAAAGTGTGATTATGGGATACGTCCCTTTTGTGATTGGCGCTCTGGGATTCGTGGCCGCCCTCCAGGCCTCGGGCGCAGCGATCACGAACTCCGCTCACTCCGGACCAGCCCCCGTCACCTGCGAGGCGGGAGGAACCGGGCAACTGACAGTGACATCACCCCCGGTGATTCCGGCCGGCCCAACCGGGCCGTTTCAGGCGCGGCTCGACATAAGTGACATCGCTGCGCCGAGGGGATTTCCCGGCGGGAATGTCCAGGGCCTGCCCACGCAGATCTCCGGCAGAGTGACATTCTCCCTGCAGCCTGGCAAACAGCTCGAAGACTATGACAATCGCACGGCTGCGGCGACGGTTGAAATGCTGATTCCCCTCAGTGGAACAGCAGTGGGCGGCCGCGCCGTCCTGACCGGTTTCGGCAACCTGGACGACGCCACATGGAAGCCGCTCCCCGGCACATACCAGCTGCACGCGACGAACCTCGCACTCACCATCCCCGGCGCGGGGCCCTGCCACGTGAGCGACATCGAACCGGTCGGCGAGTTCTTCGTACAACCGCCGGCCGCAGACGAAAACGAAGTGCCGACGCTGACGCGCCTGGTGGCGGCGATTCGTAGCATCATGATCACGCTGGCTGTCGCAGCGCTCGGCGTCTTCCTGTACACGAACAGACCCAAGAGATTCAGACGCCCCCAAAAACCACGCCCGCCCGACCCCCGCGCCCCGCAACCCGCGCACCCCCACGCCCCGCACCCCGGCCAGACCCGCCCGCCGCAACCCGAGCACCCCCGCCCAGCGCAACCCGAGCGGGCCCGCGCGCCTCGCAGGCTGCCGGAGCCCGCCGGTTTCGAGTCCCGGCCACATCTGCGCTTTTTCCGGACATATGCATCGATCGCCGGGGGCTGCCTGCTCACCCTCGGACTCATCGTGAGCTGCGCGATCGACCGGCGCACCACTCTGGACGACCTGCCCGGCCTCCCCGGCCGGCCGGCCCCGCCCGTGCCGGATCGCGCCTGGCCGACGGCCGTTCCCTCGCACGCCGGTACCCGGCAGGAGCCGCCCGGATCGCCCGCCACACCGCCACCTGCCCCTCCCAGCCCTCCCGCACTGCCCGACAGGTGACCATGACCGAGGAAACGCCTACCCACCTCCTGCCGGCCTGCCGGCGGCAGCGCCTGGCGCTGCTCGTCCTGGTGTCGTTGCATGTGCTGGTCGCGCTGACCATGCTGATCAACCTGGTCCGTCCGCCGCAGATCGACGTGGCGCAGGCAGGTCTTCCGGAGCTGAAAAAGCTCTCGGACATCCTCAACTCGCTCGTCTACTGGCAGTACCTGCCGGGCTGGGCGCTGCTGGCGGTGCTGTCGGCCGTCGCCTGGGGACATCTGCGGTACGCGAAGGCCCGGCACGTGCCGCCGGACCGCCGTGAGCGGGTCGCACGGCGATACCGCCGGACGCTGGCGACAATGCTGCTGGCGCTGCCGGCCTTGCGAATCCCGTCCCTCATCGACCTGGCCGTCTGGCCGCGCGCCCACGTGCTGGCCTTTCTCGCGTGCCTGCCGACGACCCTGTACGCCTTGTGGCTCGTGCACCACATGCAGCGCTTCCGGCGGGTGCCCGTACTCCTGCTGGCGACCGCCCTGGGATGGGGAGCGGTCGTCGCCGGCGGCTTCGGCCTGACCATGAACGAGTGGTGGAAGTCCTTCTCCACCCTGCATTTCCCGCTCCCGGAGAACCCTCTCGACGTGATGCTCCTGAAGGACACCGGCCTGCCCATGGTCTCGGGGTTCTTCGAGGAACTCGGCAAGGGGGCGGGCGTGGCCATCCTCTTCCTGCTCTACCGGCGGCATTTCGACTCCGTCGTGTCCGGTGTCGTCGTCGGCGCCGCGACCGGGCTCGGCTTCAACCTCGGCGAGAGCATCACGTACATGGCCGCCTTCGACGGGGCGAGCGGCGGATTTCACTTCTGGGCCCGGCAGGTGGCCGGGCTCATGGCCGCGCACACCGCGTTCACCGCCATCACCGGCGCCGCCTTCGGCATCGCCCGGCAACTGCACAGCCGTCCCCAGCAGATCACCACGATCGCCCTCGGCTTCGGTACGGCGGCCGGCGCGCACTTCTGCAACAACGCCATGCTCGACTACATCGGCAAGGAGTCCCACAAGTGGTTCACCGCCAGTGACACCCTCAACGTCCTGGTGCTGACGCCCGCCCAGTTGCTGCTGTTCCAGAGTCCTCTGGTCATTCTGTACGTGCTCCTTCTACGACACGGACTGCGCAGCGAGGCAGGCGGCCTGCGCGTCGCCCTGACCACCCTGCCGCCCGCCTCCCGCGACGCGATCACCGAGTCCGAAGCGGCAGTGCTGCTCTCACCCGCCCGGCGCTTCCGGCTCAAGGTCGACGTACTACGCGCCGCGAAGACCCCGCGCCACGGCATCACCGCCTACCGCCGTCTGGCACGCCTGCACGCTGCCCAGCTCGAACTCGCCACGGAACGCTGGCACAGCCTGCGCGGCGAGGCCGACCCGCTCGCACCGGACGAGGCGTCGTCGCGGGCCCGCGTCCAGGCGATCAAGGCCGTACTCGCCGGAGACAGCACATAGCGCCGAACCCATCCTGCCTCTCCGCCACCGCCAAGCCCCGAAGGACTGCCGATGAACGACCGCACGCAGCGGCTGCTGGCACGATGCCTGCTCACAGCCGGGGGAGCGGTGTGGATCCTGCTGCTCGGCGCGCCCCCCGCGGCGGCCGACTGCGGCACCATCACGTACGAACAGCGTCAGGACCCCGCTCCGCCCAAGCCCGCGAACGAGTGGATCGTAGGGCGCTGCGACCAATCCGTCCCCGCGGTCGCCGCCGCCGTCGTGGGCGCGCTGGGCATGGTCGCCACCGGCCTCTACACCTTGCGGCTCCCCAGGGCCGGCGCCGGCGGGGTCGCACCCGCCGGACACGGAGAGGTCGAAGTCGTCGGCCCCGGCGAGGTCAGGATCGGCGACGTGGACGGCGACGTCGTCGTCCGGGGCGGCACCCTCGTGGGGCACGTGTCCGGCACAGTGGTGATGGTGGAAGGCGCGACCCTCATCGGCACGGCCGAGAACGTGGTCCAGATCGGCGACCGCAACAGCGTGGTCGGCGACGTCGACGGCAATCTCGTCCAGGCCCGCTCGGTCCTCGGCAACATTTTCGCCAAAGGCCGCAAGCTATGGCCACTCGACTGACACAGACTCCGCATGTGCCGTTCGATCACTCACCCTGACGCCAGCTCCTCGAACCCCACCTTCAACCAAGCAGTGCCTACGACGACGTGCAGCTCACTGCCTCGGCCGAGGATGGCCGCCCCCCTGGGAACCGGCCGTCCGCCGGGCATCACCAGCCGGCTGGGACGACCCACCGACAAGGTTTCTCCCTTGATGTTCCCGGTGACCACCCGACGCCGCTGCCCCCCATACCCGCCGACAAGCGCCACTCGGTCGCCGTCGACGACGAGCGCATGAGCGCCACTCACCTGCGTGGGCCAACCGGCAACCGCGCCGGCTCGAACCCGCACGATCGGAAAGTCGGTGTAGTAGTAGGCCCAGGCTTCATTTCCCGTCACGTTCAGCGCGTAGCAGTCGGAGATCGCGCCGAACTCACCGTCGTACGGATATCGCCAAGCGGGAGCCAGGTCAGCCCCGAAGCGGATCAACCCTGGGGAGCCGATGGGTGCTGGATTGTCCGTCTCTCCCCATCCGAAGTTGCCGTACACGCCTTCGTCGAAATAGCTCACCCATATGTCGCCGGAAAGCGTCGTCTGCACGTCGGCGATTCCGTCGCCCAGCACACCCTTTCGCAGCAGCTTTCCATCGGCATCGTAGACGGCGGCATTGGACTCGGCCGCTCCGTCACGCCATCGGCACCGCGCCCCCACCAAGAGCACGGCCCCGTCCGGCAGCGGCTGGACGTGGTTGTGCGCCTGTGAGTGCCGGGCGATGGAAACCGACCTCGTCAGGTGGGGACAGTACGTGGCGACGTGTAACGAGACGGGCGCGCCCGTACGCGAATGAGGAAATGATCCTCCATCGGGGGTGACAGTCCGTGCGGTCAGCGCATCGGAGTTCTCCCGCGAGGCCCACGCGACGACGAGCTCCCCCGTGGGACCTGCCGCCGTACTCACCATTTCCGCGCCCTGGGACGGCGGAGCCAAGTCCGCGTGATGGCGCAGCCTCACAACGTCTGTCTTTCGGTTTCTCCCGCCGCGGCCTCGCGTGGGAGACACCTTATTGATCGCGTGCCTGAATCGCGCCTGAATAAATACCAGCCAGCGCATGCACCGACCGCCCTGAGGCCGCACTTTGATGCCGATCCCCATATCGCAAGCGATCGGCCCGACCATGTGGCATGAATCAACGGCGGGATCAGCAGCCAGGCCCGACTCCTCCTGTGGACAAACACGTCACCAGCGAGCCGGCGTGCCACCCGAACTATTCGGCGAGCTGCTGTGCCGAGGCCGCGTCCGCCGGTCCGGCCTGGAAGGCTCGCCGATCGGGATTCAGGGGGAAAGCCACACCCGCCCTGGTGCCCGCCCCCGATCCGGTCCGTGAAAGAGCCACGCCGACGAGCGCGGCCGGGCAGCACCCCGCACCCAAGGCGCGGCGGCTGCGGCGGTACGGTCGGCGATGCCTTCGAACAGGTTGCCCCGGAGTTCAGCGGCGGGCTTTGCGCAGGCCGGTGATCTGCAGCTCGGCGAACAGCCCCACAACCAGGGCCTGCGCGATGGCCCAGACCGCCCCGAGCGTGCTGAACTCGAGCGCGCCCGTCACGACTGCGGCCACGCTGCCGAGCGTCCAGACGATGTTCAACGCGATGACGGCCCTGACGGCGTTCTGGCTGATCGTAGGACGTGCGGCCACCAGGCCGACGGCGGCGCCGTACACGAGCAGGAAGATCCCGATCTCGCGCAGCAGCTCCGCGCCCGGCCCGAGCAGATCGCTCGCAGGCCCGGCCAGGGCCAGATAGACCAGTCCGTTGACGCCGGTGACGACGGCGTCCGCAACAAGGGCGAGGCGCAGGAACTTGGTCCGGTCGGCGGTGACGGTGAGGGCGGTCATCTCGGCTCCTTCAGGTGCTCGTTTCGACACCTGAACGATGCCAGCAGGCACGTAAGGACCGCGATTACGCGCCAGGTAATGAGAACGACAACCAGCCCGCCCACCTGGGCCAGAGTTCCTGGTCGCGGGCCATTCGCATGTGTGCGGCCGACGGTACTCGAAAACCCCAACCTTCTGATCCGTACCAAGAACGAAGCCCGTCCAGGGGCGTTCGAGGACGTCTGCTGGGCTTGCCTGAGTCGACGGTGTGCGAGGTGATCAGCCCCTAGCCACCCATCTACGGGCAGGGCCGTGAAGCACTCCGCCTGACCTGCTCTTTCGTCGACTTTTCCTGCGCTGGCGATGCTATTCGGGTTGGGGCCCGTTGGCTGCAGGCCGACCTGAGTCAGCTGCGCCCTTCGACGTACGACCCCAGGTTGGCCAGCGAGGAGGCTATCCCGGCTTCGTGTACGGCTTGGTCGATGCCGGGTGGTACGTCCGTTGCGGTGACGGTTACCTCGGTCCCTTCGCCGGCGGCAGTCAGGTGCCAGGTCATCGTCATGGTGCCCGCGTACGACGGGTCTTCGGCCTCGAACACTGCCCGCTGCACCACGCGCTCCGGTGGCACCAGTTCGGCGAACCCGACGTTGACGACGTCCGTCGCGTCGGACGTCTTGCCGGGGCTGTCGGTGGGGTCCAGGTACGTGAGGACCATCCGGAACCCGCCACCAGGACGGGGATCCCACCGCTCGATCTGCCCTCGCATGCCGTCCGGCGGCAACCAGGCTTCGACGGCATCCCGGTCGAGGAGAGCGCCGTAGACAGTCGCCGGTGGTGCCGCGATCAGCCGGCTGGCGCGGTCAGTCCTGTCCATGGCCCGAGTCTAGGACCGAAGCTCTCCAGGCCCATCCTCATGGAACGACAGAGAGACCAGCGCCTTTGAAGGTGTCGTGGACAGATCCCCCTCAGGTGTCGCCCGAGATGGGCAGGGATGACTTCTGCGGGGACACGATGGAGCCCTTGCCGGGCTTTGTAGTGATCAGCTCTCGTTCCCTGAGCGCTTCCATCGCCTTGCGGATGGTCACTCGTGCGACGTCGAACTCCTCCTGCAGCTTCACCTCGGAGATGAGGGTGAGGGGCGGGTAGATGCCGTCGCCGATGCGCTCGGCCACGACGAGCCGCAGGTCCCATTCGATCACGGGACGACTCTAGGTATCCCTGCACCTAACGCCATAGAACAGGCAGGGCTAGTAATGCTATTTGCTTCATCTGCGCTGGACCGATGTCGACCTTGAGGGCAGGCAGATCACCATCCACGGCTCGGCCTCGTTCATCGACGGCAAGCACGTCGAGGGCACCACCAAGAGCGGTCGTAAGCGCGTCGTCAGCCTCGACGCGCGGACGGTCCAGGTCTTCCGTGCACAGCGCTCCCAGCAAGCCGCGGACAAGCTCCAGCTCGGCCCCGAGTGGCGAGGCGTTGGCGACTACGTGTTCACCACGGGATGGGGTGAGCCCGTTCACCCAGACACGCTCAGCTCGCTCTTCCCAATCTTGATCAAGCGGTACAACCAAACGAACACCGGCACGCCGTTGCCCCATGCACGGCTCCACGACCTACGCCATATCCATGCCACGATCCTGCTCCTGGCCGGCGTCCCTGTTCATGTCGTCGCGGCCCGCCTCGGCCACGCCGACCCGTCGATCACGCTCAGGGTCTATGCCCATGCGATCCGCGCCGCCGAGGCGTCAGCCGCCGATGTCTTCGCTGAGGCGATCGGTGAGGGATGAGAAGTCGTGTTAGCAGAGGTGTTAGCAAGATCTGGAGATTGTCCTGACAAACGGAAAGGCCCGCTCCCAGGAACCCCTGGGAGCGGGCCTTTCGCATGTGTGCGGCCGGAGGTACTCGAAACCCCAACCTTCTGATCCGTAGAGAAGGGCGGATGCCTCACCAACGGCCTCTTGCCCTGCTCAGATGGCCGATGCGAGTCGGTGTAGACCGACCCTGTAAGGCAGTGTTGCTGTATCGGCTGCTGTACAGCACTTCCTCCGCAGGGATCAGCAATCCATCAAACGGGTCGACTCCAACGTGGCCTTCATCGGGATGACCGCCGATCTCGACTGATTGTCGGTACGGCCTGCCACTATGTCTCGCATGATGACATCCGCCCCCTTGGCCCCGTTCCAGTGGCTCAACGTGTCGGAGGGCTCGGGCGGCGGCGCACTGGGTGTGATCTTCAGTGTGGCCTTCTTCCGCGGTCTTGACCCGGCGGAGGTGGTGTGCCACTTCAGCCGCGGTGAGAGCTCCGGCCAGGAGTCGGACTTCCGCGGGCTCGAGGACAAGGCCGACGAGTTCGTCATGGAGACGGACGGCGGGCTTGGCGGCGGCTACGTGGGCGTCTTCAAGGCCGGCGAGTGGTGCGTGGCCATTGAGCCCCACGGTTGGATGGTTACGTGCCACGAGGTGGTGACCGAGCTGTCGCAGGGTTGTGAGGTTGTGGCGGTCACCCGGCACGATTACGCCGACCACAGCTTTGCGTACGCGATCGACGGCACGTTTGTCACCGGTTACCAGCTGCGACACCCGTCCGAGCGTTACGGCTCCGACCCCGACCGGCTCAACGGCTTCATGCGGGAGTTGGGCATGGGGCTCGACATGCCGGAGGACGAGGCTGCGTGGGACGCCGCATGGGAGGACAACTACGGCACTGCCGTGCCAAGGGGCTTCGCCCTGGCGGCGAAGGTGACCGGGGTGCCGTTCAGGCCGGACCTGCTCGACCGCCCGATGCTTGTGGGGCCCATCGTGAGAAGATGATCGTTTTGCGCCGTCCAGCAGTACTCGCTGCTCGCAGGCGAGGCAGCGGGACCGGACGACTGGAAGAACTCCGTCTTGAACCTGCTCGCCGGGCGGTGAGAACTCTCCTCTGAAACTGGCACCCCCGACTCCTGCTTCCAAACGGGGGCCGGCCCATGTCGAGTGGTCTTCTTCCTCGTCAAGCGACAGATTGCGACGCCCGTGTGCGTCAGGGCTGCCAAACCAGGCTGCTGTAACAGCGATCGTGGGCTGCGGCTCAATACAGAGCAGCCAAGGACCTCGCTCAGCACAGTCCGATGTCTGCCGGTCCTCCGACATTCAGCGTCGGCATCTCGGATGCCGTCATCCTCAGCGGGACCAAAGTCCGGACCAAGACTGGAGACGAAGAAGACGCAAAAAGCTAGGTTGAAGGCGTGGAGCTTTTAGAAGAACGTGAGTGGGATGCCGGCGTGCACGGTACTGAGAGCCCAGCGCGGTGCGGTGAATGCACGTGGGGAGCGCCTTGCCCAAACCGAGCCACCCGAAGCGTCCGGGTGCGTGATGCCGGCGGCGAGCGTTGGTGGGCTGTGTGCAACCGGCACTTTGCTGACTCTCCGGTCTTTCAGTAGGCGGTACATCGGCATGGATACCGGGGAGCGGAAGGCTAGGGGGCATGAGCCGCTCCCCCCACACGGCCGGACCAGCGTTCAACGCGGCCTCCAACCGCACCACCTGTGCCTCGCTGAGCCCAGGCTGCTGCCCTTGCGGGCCTTTCGGCTCCAGCGCCTGGGTTCCCGCTCTGCGACAGGCCTTGTAACAGGACAAAGGTCAACATGCGGGACACTACAGACTCTGGCCGCCTGGGGCGGCGATACGCCTGGCGAACAGTTCGGCAGCCTCCAGGCGGACCGTTCACGCTTGGTCCGTGCCAGAGGCAACGGCAGGGCAGCACCATCCGGATAGTGCTCACACTGGCGTAACTCCCGAACCCCGCCGAACACGGATCCTCGCCGTACCTCTGACTTAACTCTTGTAGCTGCCTGCTGACGTTATTGGATTTACCTCGAATATGCCAGAGTTGGCGACATCGGCAATGCAATTATTCGGCAACTCCAGGCCGGGAGGCGTCGACGTTGTCCAATCAACGTAACCTCCGGCGATGTTCACCGTGGCGTCCTCAAGAAGAATCGGTCCGCTGCCTGGCATTTGAGCACCCCTCTTGCCATCTTTGATAAGAGGTTTTGTACCTTGCGGCCAAAGGGGGACGACTGAGGAGCTTGAGGGTGACCCCGCAATGCCCTCGATCACAAGGCACTTGGTCGTCGACCTGTAGACCAGCCTCCCCGTTAAAAGCGCTTGCATCCCAGAACTGGTGTGGTGATGAACAAGAATCAACGGGTCGGAACCCTCAATAGATACGCGATCAGGATCCGATCCGCCGACGACAGCACCACAACCAGTCAGGGCGATGATGATCGCCATGTTACTGGTGGCCACTCTGACACGCTTGTTCATTCAGTCCCCAAGAGTAGGACTGTGCGCGCGGAGCGGGATTGAAACTTCGAACGCACAGTTGCCAGATTGCGGCTGGTTCTCTAGGTTCCCGGGGGTGCCGTCCACACGCCCCATGATTGCCCAGTCGCGTTGAGAGCGGAGGCGATGGATGTTACCGGGGTGAAGCATGAGTTGTACTCAACTCCTATTTCGCAGAGGCCGTGATGAATTCCCCACGCAGTGTTGTACTTGTACCATGGGCCGCCACTATCCCCGGTTACCGTCATGCTTCTGTCCATGACGACGAGATTGGCCGCGTTCGGATACGATTGATCGATGGCCTTAACATTGCCGCACGCCGCATATTGTCGAGCGTGACCGTAATTGCAGATGTTCTGCCCTTGTGCAGGATTGCTCCCAACGTAGTACACATATCGCGACTGATTGTAGTCATAATAAAAGGTCCTGGTCAGCGTGAAGGTGCCGCGAGTCCAGGACCCAATGTCGATACTCGTTGAGTGCTTGACATGGCTACTGGTGGTACAACCTCCCTGCGCTGGATGATTGCAGTACGTCCAGCTTCCGGTACCACAGTGAGCAGCGGTCGTTGCCAGTCGTGCATTAGGGTCGCTCGGGAAGTTGCCATTGATGATATTGAATCCTGTTGTGCAGCCAGAAAGGTTGCCTCCACCCCTCATATAGCTGTCTTGGGGAATCGAAAGAGCCTGCCCACTGAGGCGTACACGGACCCTGATCTCGATATTCGCAGGATTCGCAGGCTGGAGCCGAGACAGCAAAGCTTGTTGTTCTGCTTTGCTACTAGGCATGGAGCGAGGCTTGACTGCGATCGTAACAATCCCGGAGTCGGTGTCATAGCTGCCGCTGAGGGTCTCGACGAGGTCCTTCTTCGAGAACACCTCGGCGAATGCTACGTCGCGGGCTTGCTTCAGATCCGCCTGGGAGAAACCCTTGTTGCCAACCAGGTCGACAGCCACTGGGAGCGTCTTTGCGAGCTCGACCGCGTATCCAGGGATCTTGCCTTTGAACCCAATCTGGGCTTTTAGTCCATTGTCCAGCACGGAGAGACCGGAAACCTCCGATGGGAAGCGCCGTTGCAGTGCCGCACCGATCTCATTGATGCGAGGCTGCCAAGCAATTCTTTTGATCGCCTCTTCGAAGGTCATACCCTGGTCTCTGACAACCAACTTCAAGTCTGCCAGCTCACTGAGCCATAGATCGTCGATCTTAAGCTCAGGTTCTGCTGAAGGATCTACACCGTCTGCTTTCGCCCGGGCAGTTACGCTAGGATCAGTGGCGACTGTGTGTGCTACATATTCGTCGATACCTTGAGCTAGTGTCAGACCCCGACGGGATGCCGAGCGCTTGATCGCATCCAGAGTTGGACGTCTCGGAATGGGCTGTATCTCTTTTGGTAAAGAGATGAAAGTTCTATCGTCATCGGCCGCCGCCGCCTGGGTTGCGAGAGCAGTTATGGTTGTCGGTATGGCAATGAGGAGCGCACCTAGAAGGCGTAGTTTGTTTCGTTGTTGGCTCACGCATCGATTCCTTCGCTGGAAGGGAGTAGTGCTTTCACGGCGAGGCGCGCTCGACGTGCTTGCTATCCAGAGTGCTCAACGTGTATCCAAATTGTCACGATGAGTAGTTCTTGAGAGGCGGTACACTTCAGTCGTGCAGGCTACCTGTCCTGTGGACGTATACCGGAAAGTGCTCGACAACATAAGGACGATAAAACTAGCTCGCAGCATGGTCAATCCCTGATTTCGCCGAGCAATCAAGATGAAATGACGTGGCGTGATCTTTCGTCCCTGTTGGTAGGGTGTTGATCACAGCATGGCCGTGAACTCGCTGGTAGCCCGCTGACACAAAGACGTCTGGT
This sequence comes from Nonomuraea sp. NPDC005692, assembly GCF_040631115.1. Classification (NCBI taxonomy): domain Bacteria; kingdom Bacillati; phylum Actinomycetota; class Actinomycetes; order Streptosporangiales; family Streptosporangiaceae; genus Nonomuraea; species Nonomuraea sp. NPDC005692. Next base: position 106,596 of record NZ_JBEXYU010000031.1, read on the forward strand.
GGATGTATTGATCATCACAGCTGGCCTAGTCACTACCAGGGACTTCGGATGCTGTTGTACCGTGTGGTCGTCGATTCGTCGTGTTCAATGCTGGGCTACGTCCCCGGGGGTTTCAGCGCCAGAGAGGTACGGACAGCCTTGGTCCGGGCGGCGTAAATCAGTGTGCCGTCGCTGGCCCGGATTTAGCAGCCACCAGGCGACCCGATCGTCTTGCGGTGCCGGTGGATAGGCCGGCCACGTACACAGGACCCTGAGCCCCGCAGTGCTGTGCCTCGGCACCAGGTTTGGGGCTCGGGCCTCTCAATTGCGCGCAGCCGGGGGTCTCGTTGTCCACATCTGTCTACAAGTGGCTCGTTACGCTTGCCGCGGGCCTTCAACGCGCGACCCTAGCCACTGCGCCCGTGATCATCTGAGGCTATTGTTGGCAAGATCAGGCAGCACGGAGACGCGACCGCCGGACATGGCTGTCACCTCCCGCCCAAGCTGTTGTGCTAACGAACATGTCAGCCGTCCTAGGACGGCCCAGCTCTGACATGCCTTCAAGCATGCATCCCGACTTCTATGGACGTGAACCCGGATGGCGTCCCTTACGTACGTCTTGGCGTCTGCGTGTCTCACCGCCGGGAATGACCATGCCGTTAGGTTATGTACCCCTTACCGGGAAGATCAGGACGTGGAACCATGAGGTCGTTTTCCCTTGCGCCGGAGACCCGTTATGACGACCCCACCGCACCCGGTCCCTCAACCTTCTCCCGAGCGCCCGCAAGCGGATCCTCCCGTCCACACGGACACCACACCGGCACCGCCGTCGCTGACTCCGCCGGCGGTCGCGCAGCCACCCGACTGGGAATATTCGGGGATCGACCCGAAACTGATGCACGACTTCGAGCGCGACCTCGGCCAAGCTGAAACCGCCATCGCCCGGAGCGAGCCCCACATCCGCCGGACCTTGCAGGACCTGAACCTCGACACCTCGCGTCTGAACGTCATACGCGAACTCGGCAACTGGATCAACGCCAAGCGCTCAGAACTACGCCGCCGCAACGACGCCATCCAGGCGGTCACCACCACCTGGGGCGCTGCGGCATCCGGCGCCATGCAACCCTTCGACGAGGCCCTCTACACCCGCGCCTCAGGAAACGCGGACGCTTATGCCGCCGCCAGCACACTGACCGGCCTCGACCGCAACACAACGGTGGGCGAGACGACCGTCGCCGAGTTGGAGAAGCGCGCAGGAGACGCGGACTTCGCCACTTCGCTCATGTACGCGCTCGGCACCGAGCGATTCCGCCACCTCATGGCAGCACTCACCTACACCAAGGACTCCCGGAAGCAGCGCATGCAGGCCGCCCTCGGCAAGGCGCTGGGTGCGGCAAGCACACGGTTGAGCACGTCCTGGCGGAAAGAACTACTCACCAATCTGCGCGTACCCGTCGACCAGCACGCGCTCGCGGACCTGCTGCCCTACGGCCGCTTCGACCGCGACTTCCTGGTCGCCGCGGCCAAGGCGCTGGAGGCCCTGGACCGCAAGACGTGGAAAGAGGCGGGAAGCATCCCGCACGACCCGATGATTGGTGTGATGAAAGCCCTAGCCAACCATCCGAAGGCCGCTCAGGACTTCTTCATCGGTGACCCCAGCGTGATGGAACGCTACGTCACTCAACGTCGCATGGATGACGAGGGAGCCGCGTTCGGTAAGGCGTTGGAGGCGGCGACCATGACTTATCGAGACCGCGACGGCAGTCCCGAGGTGCCGTCGCCTGGCTTCGCCTCAGCGGAAATCGCTTACGATTTCATCCATTGGGAGGCCCGGCGCGTTCTGGCCGGCACTGATGGTCCCTCGTTCGCCACCAGCGGTACCACGACGCGGATTCTCGCTGCCTATATAAACGACATAAATCGGGTCGCCAGACTGCCTCATACTAGCAATTCAAAAGTGTTCGTCGCCACACGCGTACATCAGTTGGCATCGGACCAGGTTTGGGGAGCACAGTTTAACAAGGAAGACCTTCGCAAGGTCATGCAGGACATCTTTAAGAATGATCCCAAAGCGCTAGCGGCCGTGGCGTCAGCTCAAACCGCATGGTCTCGAAAGCTAATTGACTTCGGCGCCGCACAGGCAGCATCTGGGAAAGGAACAGAAGCACTCTTGGTGAACGTACGAGAAGCCGGAGCCGGCTTCGGCTTGATTACTGACGCCTCCGGGCTTTCCAAGATTCAGCGGGGCAAAGAGTTGGACGAGGTTCAAGAGCGGAACATGAAGATATTGATGGCGATCGTCAACACAGGGCTCGCCATCCCTCAGACAGCAGCCGCGGCCATAACCGCTGGTGCGGTTGGTGCCTGGACGGGCATGATCGAAGATGCCGCCAAGACCGAGAAGAACACGGACGCAGCTACGTACGACGCCAATACGGCAATCGGCAAGGCCAAGTATCTGCTCGATCAGCTGGCCGCCGACTCAATGCTGCGACATGGACTCTTCGGCAGCGCCGACCCGGCTGCCCCTTCACATCCGTGGGGATCACTCGAAGGGCTGAAGCCTGGCGACGATCCTCGCAAATCGCCGAGGAACTTCCTCAAGGATGACGGGGAGTCGCTGATGACCCTGAAGGAGATGGCGCGCTACGAAGACATTACCCAGCCACGGCTTGACGCCTACAACCGATGGCTTTATGAAGGTCTCGCGGGAAAGCAGTGGAATCCCGTGTCCGAGTCGGCGGTTGATGGCTTAGGCGACGGGAAGTCTGAGTTCAAATCATGACGATCCAGCGATTCTTTCCAGCGGCTATATTCAGCGTGCTATTCCTACTGGCCGCATGTCAACAAGACCAGAGTCCTCCAGTTGACAGGACGCCTCTTCCGTCCGTGGCAGCGCCCCCGTACGTCTGCGATCATATTCCGCTCCAGGCGGTGCGCCTGATGACAGGAATTCAAGACCCTATCGTCAGCGGCAAATTCGATATGACGGTGGGCAAGCGGCTGGATGGGAAGAACTACGGCACGGGAGGGTGCTACGTCTACGAACCGACAGGGAACAAGCCAAAGGTGCTGCAGATTTCCCTCTCTCCGGCAGGCTCAAAGGAGGAAGTTGAGGCCGAGGTCAATCAAGGGGCCCGGCGCCTACCAGAGATCGTGCCCGGCGCGGTCGGCTACTACGGACAGGACGGCACTGCTGACGATCCCCATGCGGCCGCCATCCTGGTCCACGGCCTGGACCAGGTGATCGTGGAACTCGTGCATGGGGTCAAGGGACGGGATAACGCCGCCGATGTAGTGGCCCTGATGAAGCTGGTCGCGCCGAAACTCATCCTGGACGCCACTCCCACACCCCAGAAAACCAGAGGCTGAACGCGATGGTCATCAACCCACTGCACGAAGCGCTCCAACAGGCCATACGCACGCTCGGCCCCCTGATCGAGCAGATCGAAGCCGATATCGACCGTCCCTGCCGCATGTTCCACTCCGGCAAGGTGTGGACCGGATCCAGCGCCAAGCAGTTTGACGCCCAACTCACCCAGTTCAGCACCCGCGCGCGAACTGCAGGGCAAGCGATCATAGACGAGTTGCGGCAGGCGCTGGCCGGCACACCAAGCGAGGTGACCGAGGATGAAGCCACCGCAGTTAGACAGAAGTACGGACTCTCCTGAGTCCTGCAAGTCCTCGATTCACCGCACCACCGCGCCGGCTGTTGCCATCCGAGAGGCTGTCCATGCGCGAAACGAGTGCAGTCAGGCCCGTTGCGTATCTGATCCGCTGCCAATTCGCCTCAATCTACGACCTCAGCCGTGGTCGCCGTAGCAAGACCCGACGGAGGAGGGCCTTGCTGGCGATTGCCCCAGCCCCCACGTCGGGTACCGAAGTCCGCGATGGTCACGGCCTCAACCACCCTTCCGCCTTGTGATCCGTAGTCAGCTAGAGATTTCCATCCCTGGAAGAAACCCCTGCTCAGCTGCTATGACGGTGCCCCGTCGATGGCCACGAGTATTGCGGCGGCGATCATTTCGAGCGTCTCGACGGCCTCCATGGCCTGTGTGGCGTTGATGGGGCGCTTCTCGTCGTTGTTGTCGTGATCGCGATCTGACTCGTGAGCGATCTTGTTTCGCCGCCAGACGATTGAGCCGAGTAGCTTGCGAACTTGGTTGACGCTCAGCTTCTCGGCACCTGCCTCGCGCTCATCGTTGACGATTCGGGTGACCGTAGCCCAGAGGGAGACGTCGCTGACGATGGCGAAGCCGTCCTTGATGTCGTCAGGGCCCTGGTAGGTCTTCCGCCCGATGACCGTGCGCAGATGGCGGCGGAGGGCGACGTCCAGGGGGAGATCCGAGTGGTGCACCTTCTCGAACAGCTCCATGGGGATGCTGAATTCGAGGAACTTGCGGGGCTTGGTGATGCCGGGCTGTTGAGCGAGGAGGATCGTGCGATGGTAGACCTCCTGGTGCACCCAGTGGTCGAGCGCGGCCACGCCCTGAACCCAAGCAGCCCTGTGCAGGTCATCGACATCGCAGGATGTGACTCCCATGGCCGCCAAGTGACTGCCCGCGTGGATGAGCTGCTTGGCATAGGCCAGGTTGCGCTCAAAATCGACAAAGGCCTGCGTCTTCTGCGGGTATTGGGGCACGCGGCGTCCTTCGGGGGTGGCTGCTCCAGCTGGGCAGTTATGCCCACGGCGACACGGGAGAACCCGTGATCAGATTGTGCCCTACCTTGCGGGCACGAGATGCGCGTTTTATTGCTAGTCGCCCGATGTGCGTCGGGCACACTTATGGAGATGGGCAGGACGGAGGGTGTACGGGTGGCGGTTGATCCCCGCTTGCGGGTTCTCGCGGAGCATTCGGCGAACTTTGGCTTCCTTCTGCAGCATGAATCGCTGCTTGTGGCCTATGGCGCTGGCGCAGAGTCGATCGTTTTCACCGACCCGAACGGCGCGCTGGTTAAGTGCCGGCAGTTCATCGAAGTCTTCGCCTCGGTGCTGGTGCGGGCAACGGGGATCCCCGTTGAGGGAACTGACCTGGTCGACCAGATCCGGGCGCTGAGCCGCGCAGACGTGATCACCTCAGGTGTCGCTTCCGCCCTGCACGAGATCCGCAAGACCGGCAACGCTGCGGTGCACCGGCACATGGCTGAGGCCGCCAGCGCCCTGCGCTGTCTGGAGCGCTGCTTCCAGCTTGGGTTGCTGCTACACCGCGCCATCAGCGGTGAACGCGAATTGGTCGCGTTCGTACCACCCCAGCCGCCGGCCGCCATTACCACCCCAGACCTCGCCGCCGAACTAGAGCGGCTAAAGAACGAGCTAGCTGACGCCAAGCTTGCAATGGACGGCACCCGAACGCGTCAGCAGGCCGAGGCTGAAGCACGTCAGCAAGCCGAGGCCGAGCTCGCCAAGGCACGTGCCGAGCGCCAGACGGCGGCGGATCAGGTGCTGGCGCTGGAGGAGCAGCTCCAAGGCCTACGCAAGGAGTTCGAGGAGCGCGAGCCGGTCAAGGTACGGCCCAGCCAGCGAGAGGCCATTGCTCAGCGGGCACGGCGGGCCGCGCCGCTGACCGAGGCTCAGACCCGTACGAAGATCGACCAGGCTCTCGCTGAATCCGGCTGGGTCGTCCAGGACCTGGACCAGATCGACCACTCCGTCGGGCGCGGGATCGCGGTGCGTGAATTCCCTGTTGGGCGCAAGCGCGCAGACTACGTCCTGTTCGTCGACCACAAGCTTGTCGGCGTCATCGAGGCCAAGCGTGAGGGCACCTCGCTCATCGGCGTGGAATGGCAGTCGGGCGACTACGCTGGCGCGATTCCTGGTGATTACCGGATGGCAGTGTGGCGGCGCGACGAGCCGTTGCCGTTCCGCTACGAAAGCACCGGCATCGAGACCCGCTTCACCTTCAGGCTCGACCCGGACGCCGCCTCGCGCGAAGTGTTCTCCTTCCACCGGCCTGAGACACTCGCCCGTTGGATGGCCGAGGCCGACGACACCCCTGAGGCTCCGACCTTCCGCGCTCGGCTTCAGGCCATGCCGACGCTAGATGAGTCGAGTCTGCGCCCCGCCCAGGCGACGGCAATCCGCAACACGGAAGGCCATCTGAGCAGCGGCCACCGCCGGGCGATGGTGCAGATGGCTACGGGCGCTGGCAAGACCTTCACAGCGGTTTCGCTGGCCTACCGGCTCTTTGAGTACGCTGGAGCCCAGCGTGTCTTGTTCCTCGTGGATCGCAACAACCTAGGCGATCAGGCAGCAGGGGAATTCGCCCGCTATGTCACCAACAGCGGGCAGACCCTAGGCGAGGACTACACCGTTCAGCGCCTGTCCTCCAGCACAGTGCTGGATTCGGCCAGCGTGGTCGTCACGACGATTCAGCGGCTGTACCGGGCACTGTCTGGCCAGCCGCTCCCCGCGGGGGATGCCGATGATGAGGCCATCGACGAGTTCGAGCCGCCGGCCCCGGTCGACGCCGTCTACAACGAGCGGCTGCCACCAGAGGCTTTCGACCTGATCGTGGTAGACGAGTGCCACCGCTCGATCTTCGGCCGCTGGCGCGCGGTCCTGTCCTACTTCGATGCCCCAGTGATCGGCCTGACCGCCACGCCGAGCGTGCAATCGCGAGCCTTCTTCGGCGAACCGGTCAGCGAATATACCTACGACGAGTCGGTGCAAGACAAGGTCAACGTCGACTTCGCGGTGTTTCGGGTTAAGACGAAGATCGGCGAGTCAGGCTCGACCATTCCGGGGCTGGATGAGGAGGGCACCCGGACGGTGGTGCCGCGCCGCGACCGCCGCACGAGGCAGCAGTGGTACGAAGAGCTCGATGAGGACCTCACGTACGGCGCCGAGGAGATCGGCCGGTCTGTTGTCGCCCGTGATCAGATCCGCACAGTGATCACCGCCTACCGGGATCGCGTGTTGCCCGCGCTCTTCGAGCAGTACACCACCTCAGTGCCAAAGACGCTGATCTTCGCCAAGGACGACTCCCACGCTGATGACATCGTGCAGATGGTGCGTGAGGTCTTCGGTAAGGGCAACGACTTCTGCGCGAAGATCACCTATCGCTCGAAGGCGGCCGGCAACGACCCAAAGGAGCTCCTGCGTCGCTTTCGGACCACCTCGGAGATGCGTATCGCGGTCACCGTGGACATGATCGCGACGGGGACTGACGTTAAGCCCTTGGAGTGCGTGTTCTTCATGCGCAGCGTGAAGAGCCCGATCTACTTCGAGCAGATGAAAGGTCGCGGCAGTCGGACGATCGACCCGGACGACTTCCAGGCGGTCACTCCTGACGAAAAGGTGCTTCGCAAGGACCGGTTCGTCATTGTGGACGCGGTCGGCGTCACCGACCATCCACTGGTCGACGCCACTCCGCTCAACCGCGACCCCGATAACCGGCTCAGCCTTCGCCAACTGTTGGCACGTGCCGCCCGGATGGGTCTGGACGAGAACCAGACCGCAACCTTGGCATCTCGGCTGGATGCTCTGGATCGGCAGATCAGCGATCTTGAGCGTGACGAGCTGGCTGCTGTTGGACAGGGGACTTCGCTACGCGACCTGGTACGGCGACTCGCCTCGGCGGTGGACACCCAGACGCTCACCCTGTTGGCTGACGAAGGCGGGCAGGGCGCCGTGAGTGAACGGCTACGCCAGGCTCTTCAGCCCCTCGCCGATAACCCTGAGCTGCGCGAGCGCATCGCGGAGATCCGGACCAAACATGATCAGACGATTGACGAGATCAGCCAGGACGAGGTCACGCACACTGAGATCTTCGCCAGGGAACAGTTGGCGCAGCAGACGGTCGAGTCGTTCCGCGCCTATCTGGCGGAGCACCATGATTCGATCATGCTTCTTCGAGCCGTCGAGGGTGACGGCACTGCCAAGTTGTCCTGGGCGGAAGTGACGGACTTGACCAATCGGATCGAGCGGCTTCCCAAGGTCGGTAACGTGACTCGACTATGGACCTGTTACGAGGCGTCAGGCACTCCGATGGGAACGCGCGGGCATGAGGCCAAGCCCACAGATCTGGTCTCGATCCTGCGCTACGAGCTTGGGCTGGACTCCGAACTGAAGCCGTTCCGTACGGTCGTGGAGGAGCGCTACACTGCCTGGCTGGCTCGTCACGAGTCGGCTCAGGGACAGTTCTCGTCGATGCAGAAGTGGTTCCTGGACCGGCTATGCGAGATCGTCATTGGTAGCGCCGAGATTGCCGATGACACACTGGATTGTGCGCCGTTCGACTCACGCGGGGGTGAGGACGCCTTCTACGATGCGTTCGGCGACCGCGCCACAGCACTCCTGGACGACCTGACGAAGGAACTCACCGCATGACCGACCTGCCTCCCGGCTGGGTGCGAGTACCAGTGACCGAGGTGGCCGATGTCCGTGGGGGCATTCAGAAACAGGCTAAGCGGCGCCCAGTGGAGAACAAGTTTCCGTTTCTCCGAGTTGCCAATGTGGCACGTGGCCGCCTTGATCTCACTGATGTCCACGAGATTGAACTCTTTGACGGCGAGCTTGAACGTCACGTCCTTGAGGTTGGCGATCTCCTGGTAGTGGAGGGTAACGGGAGTCCTGCGGAGATAGGACGTGCCGCTCTCTGGAACGGTGAGATTGAGAGGTGCGTTCACCAGAACCACCTGATCAGAGTCCGGCCGACCTCTGCAATCATCCCGAGATTCCTCGAACTGCTGTGGAACTCCGAGGAGGTGAGAAGTCAGCTATTGGAGGTAAGTAGTTCGACGTCAGGACTCCATACACTCAGCACGGTAAAGATTAAAAATATCCGAATACCGGTTCCGCCTCTGACTGAACAGCAGCGAATTGTCGCGGTTCTGGAGACTCGTTTCGCCGAGCTCGCCAAATTGGCGGCTCTGCTTACCTCATCTGCACTTCGGCTTACTCATTTGCGAGAATTCGTGTTGGAGGCGGCGTGCACAGGGAGGCTTCTCGGCCTTGAAATCGCCGATGAGGCGATTGAGTTGGCTCCTGCAGGTGTGATCGATGGAGATCTGCCCCGCATTCCAACGGGCTGGCGTTGGGTTCGGTTGGGAACTATCGCTGACGTCGCCGGGGGGGTGACTAAGGACACCAAGAAGCAGATGGACGCGGCTTTGCCGTTAGTGCCCTATCTGCGAGTAGCCAACGTCCAGCGGCTGAGGCTCGATCTTCGAGACGTCGCATATATCAGAGTTCCTGCCGCGAAGGCGGAACAGCTCACTCTCCAAAATGGCGACGTTCTGCTAAACGAGGGTGGTGATCGAGACAAGCTTGGGCGTGGCTGGATTTGGGAAGGACAGATTGACCACTGCATCCATCAGAATCATGTCTTCAGGGCCCGCGTTCTAGGCGAGGTCTTGCACCCGAAGTTGCTGGCCTGGCACGCTAATAGCTTCGGCCGAGGCTGGTTCGATCGCAATGGCAAGCAGAGCGTGAACCTGGCCTCCATCAGCCTGTCCAAGTTGAAACTGTTTCCCGTCCCAGTGCCCCCTCAAGAGCTGCAACAAGCTCTTGTAGAGAGGGCAGAGTTGCTCCTCGGCATGATCGAGTCCTCGGAAGCATTGGTCGAGAGGGCACGGATTCGGCTGGCCAGTTTGCGTCAGAAACTGGTCACTGATGCATTTGAAGGTCGATTGGTTGAGCAAGCTGCCGCCGACGAGCCAGCCGACATGTTGCTTGATCGGATTCGGGTGGAGCGCGCTGCAGCGCCGAAGGCTGGCAGCCGTCGGAGGCGTGACGCAAGTCGTACCGAAGCTAAGAAAGTTTTACTCCCGCCTGGTTTTGGAGCGGCTATACCCGCCGGGGCGCAGGAGAGTCTGTTTGAGCAGGAAGAGGTGTCGTCGTGAAGCAGGTGGATGTGGTCGATTCGAATTCTGCGGAAGCGGCGGCGCATACTCGAGCACTGGTGGACAAGCTGTGGAGCTACTGCGATGTCCTCAGAGATGCCGGAGTGCCCGCGATCGACTATGTCGAACAGCTCACATTCCTTCTTTTCCTCAAGATGATGGACGAGAAGGAGAAGAAGGCCAAAGAGAAGGCGGAGCGGCGTAAGCTGCCCACGCCACCGCCGATTCTCCCCGTAGGGATCAGTTGGGACCTCTTGGCCAGCAAGAAGGGGCCAGACCTCAAGGATTACTACGAGCATCTGCTGCGCGAACTCGGTAAACGCAAGGGGATGTTCGGCCTGATTTTCGCGGGTGCGCAGAACAGGATCCAGACGACCTCGCTGCTGGAGCGCCTGATCAAGGAACTAATCGGTAAGATTCACTGGTCCCGGGAAGGCGTGGACGTCAAAGGTGACGCGTACGAGGAGCTCTTGTCGCGCAGCGCGAGCGACGTCAAATCTGGTGCCGGCCAGTACTTCACGCCGAGGCCCTTGATCCAGGCCATGGTGGACGTCATGCAGCCCACCCCGGACGACATGATCGTTGATCCTTCTTGCGGAACAGGCGGCTTCCTGCTGCTGGCCAACGAGTACATCCGCCGAGAGTTCCGGATGGAAGCGCTCAACCCGGACCAGCGGAATCGGGTAACGAAGGGGCTGGCGTTCCACGGGGTTGAGCTGGTGCGGGCGACTGCCCGTCTCGCGGCGATGAACATGCTGACGCATGGCGTGGTGCCAGACGAGCACTACGAGATCATCAAAGTCGGCGACGCTCTAGTTGACGAGCCGACAGTCCACGCGACTCTAGTCCTGGCCAATCCGCCATTCGGGCAGAAGACGGCCATCAACGTGGTCGATGAGAACGGCAAGATCATCAAAGATGAGGCGATCTACTCCGAGCGCAACTTTTGGGTGAAGACGAAGAACAAGCAACTTAACTTCGTGCAGCACATCGCCAAGCTGATGAAGATCGGCGGCCGGGCGGCGGTGGTCCTGCCCGACAACGTCCTGTTCGAGGGCGGCGCCGGGGAGAAGATTCGCCGGGAACTGCTCAAGGACTACGACATGCACACCATGCTGCGTCTCCCCACCGGGATCTTCTATGCGGGTGGCGTCAAGGCCAACGTTCTGTTCTTCGAGCGGAGACGTCCGGCGGCTGAGCCGTGGACCAAGAAGCTCTGGGTGTACGACTTCCGCACCGGCGAACGCTTCACCCTCAAGCAGCGCCCGCTCCGTCGTGAGCACCTTCAGGAGTTCGTCAATGCCTACCTGCCAGGCAAGGACCGTGAGGAGCGTGTCGAAACCGAGCGCTTCAAGCCGTTCACGTACGAACAGCTCTTGGCTCGGGACAAAGTCAACCTCGACATCTCCTGGCTCAAGGACACGTCGGCTGACCTCGAGGAGGAGTTGTCGCCACACGAGATTGCCAACTCCATCGCCGCTGACCTTGAGACTGCTCTGGAGCAGATCCGGACAATAGCCGAATCCCTGTCGATACCTGCTGAAAAGGGTTGGTAGCCGCTCTCGCGGCTATGGGTCGAGATGTCCGGGGATAAACATCCGGATGGTCTGGATATGTGCCCCGCCGATGGCATGATCTCTTTGTCACGTTCCGACGAGGGAGAGTCATGGCCAAGCCAGGCGGGATGCCATTACGAGTCCGGCACGTCGCAGACGCGCTGCACAAGGAGTTCGATGGTCTGATCCACATGGCCGACTCGACGAAGATGGCGCCCGAGGAGTTCGAGCGGAAGTTCCTCAGCCGGGCTTTGGCGGCCTTCGTTGCCCGGCGACGTGCCGATCTCACGCCAGAGCAAGCCGCTGAAGCCGTCATTGACGGCGCAAACGATGTTGGCATCGACGCGATCGCCTTCACGGACAACGGCCTGCATTTGCTCCTGATCCAGAGCAAGTGGAAGGACAAGGGAACCGCAGGCTTCGGCATCGACGACGCCCGTGCGTTCTGGGATGGGCTCACCTCGATCGACCAGCAGAAGTTCGAGCGGTTCAACGAGCGGTTTGAGGCACATGCGGAGCAGGTCAAGGCGGTTCTCGCAGATCCGCGAGGCCGTATCACGCTTGTGGTCGTGCTCATGGGTGAGGGGGCTCTGTCCGCGGCGGTGTTGGAACGCTTCCAGGCCCTAGAAGATGAGTTCAACGTCGGCTTCGACAAGAAGCTCGGCCATGAGGTTTGGTCGCTCCAGCGCGTTTGGGAAGCCGTGCGAGACGGGCTCGCGGAGCCGCCGATCCATCTGAGCGCTCACATGGACGAATGGCTCCGCATCGGCGAGCCCTACGACGCATACCAGGGGCGGGTGTCGGCTGTCGAAATCGCGCAGTGGTACGAGGCGAATGGAGATCGGCTCTTCTCGAAGAACATCCGGCGCTCGCTGGGTCTCACCGCGGTGAATTACGAACTTGTGAACACTCTCCTCACCAGCCCAGACGACTTCTGGTACTTCAACAACGGGATCACTGTCCTGTGCGATCGCGTCGACCGGAAGGCGTGGAGCCTGAGTCACAAGGGTCCTGCCGAGGTGCTCATGGATGGCGCGAGTGTGGTTAACGGTGCCCAAACTGTGGCGGCCATCGCAGAGGCCGCGCGTAGGAATCCTGACCAGGTCGCGGAGGCGTATGTCGCCGTCAAGGTCGTCAGCACGGGTAACTGCCCAGAGGGTTTCGGCAACTCCGTCACACGGGCGACGAATGTTCAGAACCGTGTTGAGCAGAGGGATCTTGTCGTAGCGCTGGATCCAGCGCAGGTCGAGATCCGCGAGGACTTCGCCCTCTCGCTTGACAAGACCTATACATTCCGGCGGGGCGAGCCTGACCCGCTCCCCGAGGCTGGCTGTTCTGTCGTGCAGGCAGCGACCGCGCTGGCGTGCGCACACCGCAAGGTCGACCTAGCCATTCGAGCGAAGCGAAGCACGGATCTCCTGTGGGAAGCCGAAACATACGCGCTCCTGTTCAAGCCGGCGCCCAGCGCCTTCCAGATCTGGCACTCCGTCGTCATCATGAGGGCTGTAGGCGCGGCACTCCAAGATGCCAAGATCCAGTGGACAGGACGCGCCCGGTCTGTGGCTGATCAGGCAGATTTTCTGGTCACTCATATCGTGTTCAGATGCATTGATCTAGAAGGCATCGAGACGCCCGACTATGACCTCACGTCGGTTCTCGCGAGAATCCCGGACCTGGTTGCTACCATTCTGGCCTGGTTGATCGCTGCGATCGACTCCGAGTTTGGAGTCACATCCTTTATCAGCAGCACGATCATGAACCCTTCGCGCTGCGTGCAGCTCGTCGATCTAGTTGTAGCCCATGTGGCGGATACCGCACTCGTCCCTGACCTGCCGGCCGACTACAAGCCCGCACCCCGCCCGAAGCGCCCGAGACGACCGAACGCGGTCCCCACCCTCGTGGATGCTGGACGAATCCAAGAGGGCATCATCCTGTCATTCGAGTGTGCCACCAAGCCTGAGCGTGAGGCTATCGAGCGTTGGCTGGCTGAAGATTACCGCCGAGGCCAGGCGGCATGGACCAACGATCGCTCCAAGCCACTCGTCTGGGCCGTTGATGGCAAGAAGTATTCGCCGACAGGCCTGGTGACGGAGATCTGGAACAGAGCGGGCTGGGATCCTGAGGTGCGGCCAGTCGCGGTTCAAGGCCCTTCTCGTTGGGCGATTAAGGGGGAAGGCACCCTCTGGCAACTGGCGCTCGATGTCCTTGCGCAACGCGAAGCAGGCTATGACGAGTAGGTCGCCGGCAGCGTCATGCTCCTTAGGCCGATAGGGGTCGGCCCCTAGAGCGGATCTGTGCGGGGCCATTCATTACCGTGGCCGACCGGGGGCGGGGGAGGTGATCCTCGTTCCCGCCGCTACCCATATGGCTCCGGCCGCTGAGTCTCTTGGCGACTCGACTCTGCCGTTAGTGACGATTTCGAGCGGGCTCGGGTGGCCCTGTGGTTCAGGAGCTCGATAAGAGCTTCGGTGGGGGCAAGCCGAGAGAAGCGAGAAGGCAGCTTACCAATCACTTCTGGTGCGATCTCCTCATTGCCATGGCCGAGGCCATTGAGAAGTTCTCGAAATCTCTGAACCAAATCCCGGAGTACGTGACGACGGTCATTATGCAGTCCCGGCAGAACGAGGGACGCGGAGCCCTCCTCAATGCTCTGGTGAGTCTCGCTGTGCGGACAGCGTGGGAGCCCATCAAGAGCATGATCCATACGGCCGGGATCGAGGAGCTCCAACGGACGTGCCGGATCCTCGCCGTTCTGATCTGCCCGGCACCTGAGGATCACAAGGCCGTCTAGGACGGCGCTCTTCTTCCCCTGGCGCAGGAGGGGATGCTGGAGATCAGCAAAGAGCGGCTTGAGCAGGTCTTCCCCGCAGACTGGGTTCATCGTCTTCGAGAGGGCCTCGGCGGTGCCTGAGCAAGGCTGGCACCTTCCGCGGCCCGTGAAACGAACCCATCGTTAAGCGCTTCGCCAGGCGTCGGTGATGCACGCCTCCTCGAAGTGCCACCAGCCATCCCATTGGCCACGCGTCAGCAGCGTCTTTATCTGCCCGAGCCCTGCGCCCGCCGGCACAGTGAAAGCGACCAGGGGGAGCTTCGAGCTGAAGGATTCCCCGCCCAGGCCGAACGGTGCCAACTGCTCGTACACGGCCTGCGCGCTTCGCCCCAGCGGTCCATTGGGTGACGGCAGGACCCGGATCGTGCAATTGCCCGACGCTTCCACCCGCTCACAGGCCCAGTGGAGACCGTCATCATTGGTGATGAAGCGCACCACGTCGCCTTCGGCGACCCCGTCCTGCAGAAACGGGACGTTTGCCACACGGGCGGTGTCCTCGGTTAAGGGCATGGCCCAAAGTCCTTCGGTGTCGTAGGGAAGCCAACCTTCCCGGGGCACGAACTGAAACCACAGCTTGATCAAGCCTGGCTCTGTGGGGAGACGTTCGGAGGGGGCAGAGAGAACCATGCCCACATGATCGTGCAGCCTGCCGAGTGTCCTTGAACAAGCTGATCGCGGGTATGCCCGGAGGCGGATGCTGGGTCCGGGTTGGAGCACCTGCATGGTCGGTACGAGAAGATCACGTTGATCTGGCCGATAGCGGGTGCATGGGCGCGCTGGTGGCTTGGGTCAGGCAGAAGCTCTGACTGGCGTTGGAGATCGTCGAGCACCGCGCGGGCGCTACGGGATTCGTCGTCTTCGGCGGGTGTCTAGAGAAGACCGGCTGCGCGAGCCCGCGTTGCTGTACAGCGCTGCTGTACGCCCACGAAAAAGGCCCTCCGGGATGATCCCGGAGGGCCTTTGACCTGCTGTGCGGCCGGAGGTACTCGAAACCCCAACCTTCTGATCCGTAGTCAGATGCTCTATCCATTGAGCTACGGCCGCTCGCTGCGTAAGCAAGCATAGCGGGTTCTGTGCAGTGCATCGAACCGAATACCGCGATCACTGCCGAGCCGACTCCTCCTTCTTGGGCCAGAGTGTGTGGCTCACCGGCCAGATCAGGGCGATCAGGGGAACCTTGAGGAGGTTGAGCATGAAGTCGATCAGGGCTTTTGTGCGGGAAGGGTCGTTCACGAGCCAGATGAGGCTGAAGAGGATGAGGCACGAGATTCCGTACGCCAGGAGCAGTTTCAGCCAGAACGTCCACTCGTAGCGCGTCCGGGCGGGTCCGCCTGTTGGAGGCTTCCAGGGTGGGGGGCCGCCGGCGAAGCGGTGGTGGAAGCGGGCGTCGGCCCAGCGCATCGTCCGGTGGCCGAAGACGATCGAGTAGGCCAGGTAGGCCGCCGCCAGACCGTGGCGCAGGTCCGCCGTGGCGCCGCCGCGCATGTCGATGACCGCCGCGGCCAGCAGGACCACGTCGAGGAGCGGGACGCAGAGCAGGAGGGCCGTGCTCAGCCGTCGGCGCTTCCAGAGGTAGCGGCAGGCCAGGCCGAGGCCCAGGAGGAGCCAGAAGCCGATTTCGCAGCCGATGAGGATGGCGACAATCACATGCACCAGCTTGCTGGGATTCGCGGCCCGGCACATCGTCGGCGAAAACGAGCCTGTGGATACATCGAAAGGTGTATCCACAGGCTGACCCTCGGAGGACGGCGGCGGCGTTCGGGAGTGGTGAGATGAGGACATGACACGAGCGGCGGTGAGGGGCTGTGGCGCCGGGGCGCGGGCGGTGGCGGGTCGGGCGACGCCGTCCGGGGCGCCGCTTGGGGCCGGCTCGGGTGCTTCACGGTGTGGGAGGGGTCGGAGTAGGCCGGGTGGTCCAGGTGCGTAGGGTCGCCGACTGGCCGCCGGCCTTGACGCGGTCGGCTTCACAGTGGTGGCGGTCGGTGCCGCTGCCGTGGGGGGCCGGGGTGCGCGGGGGTTCGCGGTGGTTGAGGCGGTTCGAGGCGCGAGGGGCTTCCGGCAGTGGTCAGGAGAAGGGCAGGGTGCCGCCCTGGGTGGCGGCCGGGGTGGCCTTCGTTCTGGGGGCGCTGCTGATTCTGGCCGGTGGATACCTGCGCCGCGGCGTGCCGGTGTGGGTGCTGCTGGTGCCGTTGGCGATCACGTGTTCGGCCGTGTTGCTGCGGCAGCGGGCTCCGTTGTGGTCGCTGGCGCTGGGGGTGGTGGCCGTCACGATCGACGGGCTGGTGGGTCCGTCGCTGGCGACCGTGCTGGTGTTCACCGACAATCTCTACGCCGCGGCGCTCTACGGGCCGGCGCGGCTCGCTCGGTGGCTGCTCGGGATCACGACGGTGCTGGCCGTGGTCGGCGGGGCGGTCGCGGCGTTCATCGCGGCGGACTGGCGGTTGCTGGCCGTCATGGGGATCCAGGCGGGGCTGGTGCTGGTCACGCCGGTCACCACGGCCTGGGTGCTGCGGGAGCAGCGCGACCGGGCGGCCGCGGAACGTGCGCGGGCCGAGCAGGTCGCGCATCTGGCCGAGCTCGACCGGCAGGCCGCGATCGCGGCCGAGCGTACGCGGATGGCTCGTGAGCTGCATGACATGATCGCGAACCATTTCAGCGCCATCGCCATCCAGTCGACGGCTGCTCTGTCCCGTAAGGACCTGGATCGGGAGACGGTCCGCAAGGTCATGGAGTCCGTACGGGAGAACAGCGTCAAGGGCATGGCCGAGATGCGGGACATGATCGGGTTGCTGCGGGAGGCCAACGGCGGGCGTGAAGGGGACGGGCCGGAGCTTGAGGCCACCCGGCCGCGGCTGGCCGACGCGGAGAGTCTGGTCGAGCGTACGCGGCGGGCTGGGATGGCGGTCGAGCTGCGGGTCGACGGAGAGCTGCGTGAGGTGCCGGCTTCGGTGGATCTGGCCGGCTATCGCATCCTTCAGGAAGGGCTGACGAACGCGCTCAAGCATGGTGAGGCGCCGGTTGTCGTCTCGCTGACGTACGAACCCGGGGAGGTTCTCCTGACGGTCGAGAACCGGGTCGGGCGGCGGGGGGCTCGGCTGCCGGGTTCGGGGGCGGGGCTGATCGGCATGCGTGAACGGGCTTCGCTGGTCGGGGGGTTCTTCGAGGCAGGGCGGTCTGGGAATGGGTGGCGCATCGCGGCGGCTTTCCCGACGTCGCTCAACCCCAACGCACAGTCGCTCGATGCCCGCCCGCCGAACGGTCGCGCGTCAGGTGGCCGTCCTTCGGATGGGCGTGCCTTGGGTGGTCGTGCCTCGGGTGACTGTCCTTCGGAGGTGCGTGCTGCTGGGGAGCGGGCTTCGTCGAGCGGTCGTGCATCAGAGGAGCGGGCTACGAGGGGGCGGGGTGCGGATGTGCAGGTGCCGGCGGCTGGGGTTGGGGCTGTGGATGGGCTGGCCGTGCGGTGGCGGGCGGTCGGAGGGGCGGCGTTGGCGCCGGTGGACGAGAGCGCAGGTGACGACGGCGAACACCTTAGAGACGGTGACGGTGAACGTCCCAGGGACGGTTACGGCGTACGCCTCAAGGATGGTGATGGTGAGCGTTTCAGGGACGGGGACGGGGAGCGGCTCAGGAATGGTGATGGCGGAGCGGGAGTGGCATGAGCATCAGGGTGTTGGTGGCTGACGATCATGCGGCCGTTCGGGCTGGGATTGTGATGATTCTGGACGGTGCCGACGACATTGAGGTCGTGGGTGAGGCTGCCGATGGTGAGCAGGCGGTCCTTCTGGCTCACGAGCTGCGCCCTGACGTCGTCCTCATGGACATCCGCATGCCTCGTCTCGACGGCATCTCCGCCACCAGGGAGCTGGCGGGGGTGAGTGACGTCCTGATCCTCACGACGTTCGACGTCGACGAGTACGTCTTCGGCGCCCTCCGGGCGGGGGCGGCCGGTTTCCTGCTCAAGAACACCGAGGCCGACGCGCTGGTGGAAGCGGTGAGGCTCGTGGCGGGCGGCGAGGGGATGATCGCGCCGGGCGTCACCAGACGGTTGATCGCCGCCTTCGCCGACCAGCCGCCCCGCCGTGAGCCGCCTGACCCGGAATCCTTGACCCCGCGCGAGCGTGAGGTGCTGGCCTGCATCGGCCGGGGCCTGTCCAATGCCGAGATCGCCAAGGAGCTCGACATGGCGGAGGCCACCACGAAGACGCACGTCAGTCGCCTGCTGAACAAACTCGGCCTGAAGAGCCGTGTCCAGGCGGCGATTTACTACTCAGAGTCGCTTTAGCCCCGTAGGGTGAACGCCGTGACCACGCCGCCGCCTCCATCCGGGGAGCCGCCCCCCGAGCGGCCTCCATCGGGACAGCGTCCCCCTGGGCCGCCCGGCAGCCAGCCTTCACCCGGGGAGCTGCCCCCTGAGCGGCCTCCATCGGGACAGCGTCCACCCGGGCAGCCGCCCTCCGGGCAGCCTCCTGAGCAGCTTTCGCCTGGGGCGCCTGGGCAGCCTTGGTCCGAGCCGTCCGGGCAGCCTTCGTTCGGGGCGTCTGGGGAGACTCCGTCTGGGCAGCGTCCGTCCGGGCCGTCTGGACCGCATCCGTCCGGGCAGCCTTCGTTCGGGCAGCGTCCACCTGGGCCTCCTCCTCCCGGGCAGCCTCCGTTCGGGCCGCCAGTCGGGCCGCCGGCTGGGCCGTCGCAGGCGCGGCGTCAGCCTGGGTTGACCGTTGCGTTGGCGTTCGCCGGGAGTTTCGCCTACCTGGTGATCAACCTGGTGGTCGGGCTGCTCGCGGTGAGCATTCAGTCCACGGCGGCGATCGGCGTCGCGGCGGGGTTCCTCTTGCTCCTGGGCCTCGGCGTGGGCATCGTGCTGGTCGTCCTGCGGAAGCCGTGGTCGTTCGGCCTGGGGCTCGGGTTGATGATCGGATGGTCGCTGGCGTCGATCGTCTCGGCCGGATATTGCACGGGGCTGAACCCCGGCCTGTACGCATAGGTGAAGGCATTGATCGCTCGGCACGTACCACCCCCTGCCGGCCAGAGGTAGCGGGATGACGACACCACCGCCACAGGGTCCGCGAAGCCCGCAGGGGCCGCACCAGAACTGGCCACCACCACCGCCCCCGCCGCCGTCACAGCCGGGACCGTTGCCTCAGCCGCCGTCACAGCCGGGACTGTTCCCCCCGCCGCCGTCACAGTCACGACCGCTGCCCCCGCCGCCGCCGCCGCCGGGACCGTTGCCTCAGCCGCCGTCACAGTCGCGACCGTTGCCGCCGCCGCCACAATCGGGGGCGGTGAACTCGCCACTGTCCCCATCGTCATCGCCGCGACCGTTGCCGCCGACGCCTCTACCGCCGCCGCCACCACCATCACCGCCCAGCAGCCGCAACTCCACGATGCTTCTCGGCGCGATGCTGGTCGTCGGCGTGTTCACCTACACCGTCGTCAACGGCATCGTGGGTTTCTTCGCCTTCTTCTCCGCCATCAACGGCACGAACACAGGGGTGGTGATCGCCGCCGCGGTGCTGCTGGCCCTCGTCGGCCTGGGCGGTGGTCTGGGGTTCGGGCTGCTCCGCAAGTCGTGGTCGCGGGGGCTCGGGCTGGGGCTGGCGATCGGCTGGGCACTGTGGTCGATGCTGACGGCCGGAGTCTGCACCGGTCTCAACCCCAGCCTGTACGGCTGACACCATGCCGTACCACGAGATATTCGTCGGCCTGGGCGTCCTGGTGGCCTCGGTGGTCTTCGTCCGCGAGGCCAGGGCCAGGGGCGCGCTCAACGAGCAGTCACTGGTCGCCGTCACCGGAGCCCTGGTCGGGGGCGCGATCGGCATGCGCCTGGCGGGCTGGCTGGAGACGCTCGACCTCGCCGACCTCTGGCTGTACGGCTCCCGCAGCATCCTCGGCGGCCTGACCGGCGCGTACGTCGGCGTGCTGGTAGCCAAGAAGGTCATCGGCTACAAGGAGCGCACCGGTGACCTGTTCGCCCCGGCGGTGGCGCTCGGCATGGCGATCGGCCGTATCGGCTGCCACCTGACCGAGGCCCCCGGCAGGCCCACGGACCTGCCCTGGGGGGTGCACGCGCCGCCGTCCACGCCGGAATGCCCGGGATGTCTGACGGGCCAGGCCATGCACCCGTCGTTCGTGTACGAGATCGTCTTCCAGCTGGCCGCGTTCGTCGCGCTGCGGTGGGCGCGCAAGCGGCTGACCGAGCCCGGGGAACTGTTCACGCTCTATCTCGCCGGATACGCGGTCTTCCGGTTCCTGGTCGAGTTCACCAGGGCGAACGAGACGTTGTGGCTCGGCCTGACCGGGCCGCAGTGCTTCCTGGTTCCCGGCCTGACGCTGCTCGCGCTCAGGCTCGCGTACGGCTGGCGTCGAGGCCACTACGATGCCCTTTTCAAACGGAAGGTCACGACATGAGCGCAGGGATGGGGCTGCGGGGAGATCGCATCCTCCGGTACGTCAACGCGTTCTGCCCGAAATGCCACGGCCAGGACCTCGACCAGGTCGAACGGCTGAGCGGCTACCTGGCCGAACGCGACGGCAAGGTGTGGCTGGAACGCGGCTGCCGCGAACACGGCCTGATCCGCACGCTGTACGACGAGGACCCGGAGATCCTCTCCTACCTGGAGGAGTGGACCGCTCCCACCAAGCAGCACATCCCCGACGTGTCCGGAAACTTCGCCCCGATCCCCGGCGCGTACCTCAACGGCCTGCCCGAGATGCAGACCCAGCACACCTGCATCCTCCTGGAGGACATCGCCGAGGCGTGCAACCTGCGCTGCCCCACCTGCTTCGCCGACAGCTCGCCCGACCTGACCGGCGTCGTCCCGGTGGCCGACGTACTGGCGAACGTTGACCAGCGTCTGGCCAGGGAGAACGGCAAGCTCGACGTCCTGATGCTGAGCGGCGGCGAGCCCACGCTCCACCCCGAGCTGAAGACCCTCCTCGCCGAGCTGGTGGGCCGGCCGGTCACCCGCATCCTGATCAACACCAACGGCGTCCTGATCGCCAGGGACGACGCGCTGCTCGACCTGCTCACCGAGCACCGCGACCGGGTGGAGGTCTACCTCCAGTACGACGGCTCGTCGGCCGAGGCGTCCAAGCACCACCGCGGCGGCGACCTGCGCCGGATCAAGGCGGAGGCCGTACGGCGGCTGTCGGAGCGGGAGATCTTCACGACCCTGGTCATGACCGCGGCCCTGGGCGTCAACGACGGAGAGATCGGCGACGTCGTGCGCCTCGCGCTCGACACGCCGTTCGTCGGCGGCGTGTCGCTGCAACCCCAGTTCGGCTCGGGCCGGTCGGGCGTCATCGACCCGTCCGACCGGCTCACCCACACCGGCGTGCTCAAGCGGCTCGGCCCGCAGACCGGCGGCCTGGTGACCTGGCGCGACCTGACCGCCCTGCCCTGCTCGCACCCCCACTGCTGCTCGGTCGGCTACCTGATCCGCGACGACGCCCAGCAGTGGCGCTCGCTGGTCGCCCTGATGGGCCACGACCGCCTGAAGGCGAACCTGGGCCTGGTCTCCAACCGCATCGCCGACACCGAGCTGCCGCGCGAGTTGCGGCTGGCCGTCCAGGAATCGCTGCTCGGGCTGTTGTCGGAGCAGTCGTCGCTGTCCCACCCGCAGATCGGCGACCTGTGGCGGGACATCTGCGAGAACTGCGACCTCGGCGTCGCCACGCTGCTCACCCTCGCCTCCTCGGCGCTGCCCGGCCGGCGCAGGAAGCTGCGCAGGATGCTGGGCGAGCGGGTGGTGCGGATCACGATCAAGCCGTTCATGGACATCTCGACCATGATCGAGGAGCGGCTCACGCAGTGCTGCGTGCACGTCGGCACGCGTGCCGAGCAGGACCAGTGCGCACCGTTCTGCGCCGTGCAGGCCTGGCCGCAGCTGTCGCGGCAGCGGCTGTCCGCGGTGGCCGCCAAGCCGGGGCTGGTGATCCTCTGAAGACCCAGCCGTACGACCCGCTGCGGTTGTGTGTGTACGCCACCGTGGCGCTGCTGGCCTGGCTGCTCGGGCCGTGGGCGGTGCTCGGGTTCGCGGCGCTGGGGTTCGCGGGGTACTGGAAGGCGCGGCGGGCCGGGCTGACCCGGAGCAAATGCCTGCTCAGGGACACCCGGCTCGTGCTGGCCTATCTCGGGCTGATCGGGCTCGCCGCGGTGGTGGGAATCGTCCTGTCGCTGCGGTGATCAGCTCGCGGGGACGTACAGGATCAGCGACTCGGCGATGCAGGCGGGCCGGCGCTCGCCCTCGATCTCGATCGTCACCTTCAGGTTGGCCAGATGGCCGGCCGGGGTGCCCTTGACGTCGGTGAGCTCGCCCACGGCCCTGACCCGCGCGCCCACGGGCACCGGACGGGGGAAGCGGACCTTGTTCAGCCCGAAGTTGACGCCCATCGCGATGCTCTCGACGCGCACCATCTCGAACATGAACGTCGGCAGCAGCGACAGGGTCAGGAAGCCGTGGGCGATCGTGCCGCCGAAGGGCCCCTCCTTGGCGCGCTCCACGTCCACGTGGATCCACTGGTGGTCGTCGGTGGCGTCGGCGAAGAGGCCGACCTGCTCCTGGGTGACGGTGCGCCACTCGGTCGGGCCGAAGGTCTCGCCCACGGCCGCCTTGAGTTCCTGTACGTTCGCGAAGGTCCGCATGGCCACGAACGCTATTGCGCGGGCGGGACGGCTGCCAAGTTGAGCACCCGGTACTCGTCGGGCAGCCTGTCGGCCCAGTACACGATCGCGGCCGGTTCGGCGGACATGTAGTTCCCGTACCAGATGCCGGGCCGGTCGAACGTGGCCAGCGTGCCGGTCGTCACGTCGTAGACCGCGTTGCCGGCCACCACGAAACGGTCGAGGGGCGGGTAGTCGCCGAGCCTGGGTACGAGACCGAGTCCCTGAGGCTCGGCCGCGGCGCTGCCGTCGATGTGCTGCAGGTACGTGCGCCCGTCCCGTACGCCCTGGCACCAGGACGGGCCGCAGCGCAGCCTCAGGGCGTCCAGGGGCGCGACGACGTCCTTGGTGGAGGGACGGCCGGTCGACAGGTTCACGACCCTGGCCTGGCTGCGGTCCTCGCCGTCGGCGATGTCGCTCGCCCACGGCCATTTGACGAGGTGCAGGCCCTCGCTGCCCGGAAAGCGTTTGGGGGCGCCGCCCGCGAGCGGCATCCACCACACGCCCTCGGTCCGTTCCGACCAGACGACCCGGTCGCCGTCGAGGGCGATGCGCTCGATCCGCAGGTGCTCTCCCGTCATCGCGGCGATCTGCCGGGGCTCGCCGCCGGCGAGGGGGACCGTCCAGATCTCGCGCACCTCGGTGCCGTCCTTCCGTACGGCGTTCACGTGCCAGGCGAGGTTCAGCCCGTCCAGCGCCGGCGGCTGGGGGCGGTAGGTCCTCATGCCTGGCGGAACCGATATGTCGGCGATCTCGCGGAACGTCCGGGTGGTGGTGTCGTAGACCTCGATCGCGCGGATCGTGTCGTCCTTGGGTCCGGCGACGGCCAGGATCCGGGCGGCGTCGAGCGCGGTGACCGGGACGCGGCGCAGGCCGTCGGCCCGCATGGTGGGCATCGTGACGACGGCCCCCGGCCACGCCCGCTCCAGGGGCACGGCCGCCGCCTGCGGGAAGGGCCGCGCCGCCGGGGACGGCGCGGCTGCCTGCCGTCCGTTCGCCGCCATGACCGTGCCGGTCGCGAGCACGGCCGCCACCGCCGTCGCGACGGCCAGCCCCCGGGTACGCCGCCTCCGCCTGCGCCGCCGCTGCACCTCCACCCCGGCGAGCAGCCCGCCCGGCTCCTGTGCGTGGTCCGCGGCGGTACGAAGCGTCTCGGTCAGGTCCTTCTCGGTCCTCATGCCCGCTCCCTCTCCAGCAGTGCCGGCCGGATCCTCAACGTGTGCAGCGCGCGCGACGCCTGGCTGCGCACGGTTCCGCGGGAGATGCCGAGGATGTCGGCGATCTCCTGGTCCGATAGGTCCTCGTAGTACCGCAGCACCAGGACCACCCGCTGCCTGCGCGGCAGCGTCGCCAGCTCCCGCCACAGCTCGCCGGAGGAGTGGCTGTCGGTGTACGCCCCCTCGGGCACCTCGTCCGTGAGCTGCTCCCTGCGCCGCCGGCGCCACCAGCTCACGTGCTGGCGGGTCATGATCGTGCGTACGTAGGACTCCGGGTTGTCCTTGTTGCGCACCCTGCGCCAGGTGTCGCCCAGCTTGAGCAGCGCCTCCTGCACGAGGTCGGCGGCGTCGTCGGGATTTCCGGTAAGCACGTATCCGTACCGCCGCAGGGCGGCGCCACGCGCTTGCACGAACTCCTCGAACTCCACAACACCCAGACGCGCGGGCGTCCGGGACTGTTGCAAAGATCTTTTACCC
This sequence comes from Nonomuraea sp. NPDC005692, assembly GCF_040631115.1. Classification (NCBI taxonomy): domain Bacteria; kingdom Bacillati; phylum Actinomycetota; class Actinomycetes; order Streptosporangiales; family Streptosporangiaceae; genus Nonomuraea; species Nonomuraea sp. NPDC005692. The sequence continues at coordinate 131,157 of NZ_JBEXYU010000031.1, forward strand.
GAAACCATCGCATGCATGTTCGAGTCCGCGCTACAGTTCTGGGTATCGAAATCGAACAAGGGTTCGGCCTGGTGAGAGGGGGTGTGTCCGATGACGATGCTCGCCACAGCTCCTGCTCGGACACGCCGTAGCACTTTCTTCCCAAATCTAAGACGGCCGCTATATCCGGCAATAAAGTCCGAGAGCGTGGACCCTGTGCGCAATCCCTACGCCCCCGGCGCCGGGCAGCGTCCGCCGGAGCTGGCCGGGCGTGACCGTGAGCTGCAGCAGTTCGAAGTGGTGCTGGAGCGGGTCGCCCGAGGCCGTCCCGAGCGCAGCATGGTCGTCACCGGCCTGCGCGGCGTCGGCAAGACCGTCCTGCTCAACACGTTCAAGTCCATGGCCATGCAGCGGCTGTGGGGCACGGGCAAGATCGAGGCCCGGCCCGACCAGTCGATCCGGCGTCCCGTGGCGGCCGCCCTGCACATGGCCATCCGCGAGCTGGCGCCGCGCCACCGCGCGCCCGAGCGCATCGAGGAGTTCCTCGGCGTGCTGAAGGCGTTCGCGATGCGCGACCCGTCCGCGGCCAAGGGCACCTCCCACTGGTCGCCCGGCATCGAGGTGCCCGCCAGCCGCGGGCGCGCCGACTCGGGCGACCTCGAGATCGACCTCACCGAGCTGTTCGTCGACGCCGCCGGCGTGGCGACCGACCTCGGCGTGGGCATCGCGCTGTTCATCGACGAGATGCAGGACGTGCAGTCCGCCGACGTCTCCGCGCTCTGCGCCGCCTGCCACGAGCTGTCCCAGTCGGGCGGGCCGCTGATCGTGGTGGGCGCGGGCCTGCCGCACCTGCCGAGCGTGCTGTCGGCCAGCAAGAGCTATTCCGAACGGCTCTTCCGCTACGCGCGCATCGACAAGCTCGACCGTGAGGCGGCCGACATGGCGCTGATCCTGCCCGCGCGGGAGGAGAAGGTCGAGTTCACTCAGGAGGCCCTCGACGCGCTCTATGAGGCCGCCGACGGCTATCCCTACTTCGTCCAGGCGTACGGCAAGGTCGCCTGGGACCTCGCGCTGCGCAGCCCGATCACCCTCGACGACGTCAAGGTCTCCGCGCCCGAGGCCGAGGAGGAGCTCGCCGTGGGCTTCTTCGGCAGCCGCTACGAGCGGGCCACCCCCGCCGAGCGCGACTACATGCACGCCATGGCCCAGATCGGCGACGAGCCGGTCGCCACCGCCGACGTGGCCGACGCCCTCGGGCGGAAGCCGTCCAGCCTCTCGCCCGCCCGCGACAGTCTGATCAAGAAAGGGCTCATCTACAGCGCCGAACGCGGTCTGATCGCGTTCACGGTGCCGCACTTCGGAAGGTTCCTGCGGGCTCAACCCATTTGAGCGCCGCCCCTAGACCTCTATTGGGCTGTCTAGTGGGGAAGCTAGACAGCCCAATAGAGCTGTATCGCCATGCCCGGATAGAGAAATCTAGGGCTCTCTAGCGTCACGCCGATACTGACGTATATTCCGGCAGAGAGTCGCTGTCGTCGCTGCTCACGACCGCCACGCGCACTGCCGGACGCCGTCCGCTCAGGTAGACCGCGAAGACCACGTCGTCGTGGTCGTGGCCGGTGAAGACGAAGAAGCGCCAGCACAGCTCGCGCCAGCTGTCGTACGGTTCGGGCGAGGCCAGCGCCTCCTGGTACGTCCGCCACGGGCCGCTCGATCTGAGCCTGGAGAGCATCACCTGCTCGGCGGGGCCGGGCCGCTGCTCGCAGGGGGCGCGGTACCGTACCCGATCGATCAGCTCCTCGATCTCGGGGGAGAGCAGCGCGATCATCGCCAACCCCGCGGCCGTGAACCAGGTCGGATGGGTCATCGCCGCCCAGCCCGACGTCGGCGCGGCCACCGACAACGCCGACATCCCGGTCAGTACGACCGTCCGGCCGATCGAGCGCATGCCGACCGGCGCCGAGCTGACCTCGCCGAAGCAGCCGCAGCCCGCGTCAGGACGCCGCCTGCGCAGCTCGATCAGCACGTACGTGGACAAAGCGAAGAAGCAGACCGTCCCCCACCTGAAGATCGGCGCGGTGGTGGCCAGCAGCCCGCCGGCGAGCACCAGCTCGCCCGCCGCGCAGACCAGCAGCGAGGGCGCCTGCATACGGCCGGGCATCAGCACGGCCGGGCCCAGCCTGGACAGGGCGCCCGGCTCCCCGCCCCCGCGGACCGTGACCACCTTCGCGCCGCTGCCCATGACCAGCAGCACGATCAGGATCGGCATCTGCGATTCCAGCACGCCCGTCACCCCAATCCGATCTGAGCGTTGAAGCAGCCTTTGATCAACTCGCCGCCCAGCTCGACGAACGAGGCGGGCGACAGCTCGGCGACGCGGCCGCGCGGCGAGGTCTCGCACTCGACGCAGCGGTCGCAGAACCGCCCGGCCAGGCATCCGCAGGCGACCACCGGCAGGTTGGCCGTGCGGTCGGCGCACGTGTTCCTGATCTGCAGCAGCGAGCCGATGGCGAGGTAGGGCAGGCCGGCGCAGGAGAGCCCGGCGTCGGGGCAGCCGGTGTCCACGCGCTCCAGCATCGGGTACGCCGCGCCGCGCTCCTCCTCGTCGAACGTGTCGGACCAGGTGGCGGTGCCGGAGATGCGCGCCTGCGCCCCGGCGTAGGCCGGCGGCGGAGCCGGGACGCTGCCCGACCGGTGGGCGGGCTGCGAGGTCGCCGGCAGCAGCGCCAGGGCGGAGCCGTCGCGCCTGATCCCGATCGCGTCGAACAGGTAACCCGGCTCGAACTTCGGATGCCGCACCTGCAGCCGTCCGGTGGCCGGGTAGGGGATGACGATCGTGCGGGGGCCGCGGTGGGGGCCGCAGTCGAGCTCGACCGTCAGCTCCTTGCGCCCCTCGATCGAGACGATCGTGCCGGTGAGGCGGGTGGTGTCGGCCCAGATCCGCTCGACCACGCGGCCTTCGCGCAACGTGCGCATGAGCACCATGGAGCCCACCGGGAGGTCGGCGGGCGCGATCTCCGAACCGTGCCAGGCCGTGGCCCAGGGGGCGATCACCAGCCGCTCCTCGACGCCCTCGGGGGTCTCGATGGCGATGAGATGGGGGCTCACGTCAAGGATCTCGCCGGTGACGGCGCATAAAGGCGCGCCGTCGGCCGGGTCGGGGCCGGCGATGCCCGGGGCGCGGCCCAGCGCGGCGGCCGCGAGCAGTCTGCGGCGCTCGACGTTCGGATAGCCCATCCGCCCTCCCTCGTCAGGTACTAGGTTCACATGACTCCGGAGCGGCTCGTGCCGCGGCGAACAGATGGGAGCAAAATACGCATCCCCGGGGAAGGTAGCTGACACCCGCCTTCGAACAATCTGCCACCGACCTTGACTGACCTTTGTCTTCGTCGGGCCGAAACCTGAATTGTGGCTCAGTCGCAAAAGGGCATCAGGCTGCGATTCTGGCCACGATGCAGACCACCGGGTGGGAAGAGGAGTTCCGCGAGTACGTCATGGCCCGCGGTCCCGCGCTGCTGCGCGCCGCCCGTCAGCTCACCGGACATCCGCTGGACGCGGAGGACCTGTTGCAGAGCGCCCTGGCCAAGACGTACCTGGCGTGGGGCAAGATCGAGGACCGGGGGGCGCTGGACGGGTACGTCCGCCGGGCGATGGTCAACATCAACATCTCGCAGTGGCGGCGGCGCAAGCTGGAGGAGTACCCGTCGGACGACCTGCCCGAGGTGGCCACGGCGGACCCGCCGGCCTGCGGGGAGGTGCACGAGCTGCTGGAGCAGGCGCTGGAGGGGCTGCCCGAACGGATGCGGGCCGCGATCGTGCTGCGGTACTACGAGGACATGACCGAGCCGGAGATCGCCAGGACGCTCGGGATCAGCGTCGGCACGGTCAAGAGCACGGTGTCACGGGCGATGGGCAAGCTCAGGAGCGCCTTGGGGATCTCCTCCGAGGCGGGGGGCCCGGGGGTGCCGGAGGCGTCTTCATAGGATCGCTCCAAGGGATCAGTTGAGCGACGGGGTGGTCTCCTCGGCGCCGGCGGTCGCGCAGGGGCGTACGACGTCTCTGATCTTGCGGAGCGTCTGCAGGAACGCGGCGAGCTCGTCCGGGCTCAGGAGGCCGGTGAAGGTGTCCTCGATGTCCTGAAGGTGTTGGGGGAGGACGCTCGCCAGCCGTTCGCGCCCTTCGTCCGTGAGCGCGGCGTAGGAGGCCCTGCGGTCGGTGGCGCACGCCTGCCTGGTCACCAGGCCCTCGCGTTCGAGCCGGTCGACGACCCTGGTCACGCCGCTCGTGGACAGGCCCGTCTGGGCGGCCAGATCGGTCATCCGCAGCGCCTGCCGCGGTGATCGTGCCAGGCGGATGACGGTCTCGAAGTCGATGCCCGACAGCCCCGCCGTGCTGAAGACGGGTTGCATCCGGGCTGTCAGACCTGCGTGAACCTCGGCGAGCAGGCCCATCGCCGTCAGCCTGGGGTCATCGATGTGCTTCACGTCCATACCTTAACCGACGTTAGTTGACTTGCGGAATATTCCTCGTGTAGACATTTGTTGCCGCAGACATCCGCACAGCAACGTTCCCAAGGAGAACCCGATGAGCACCCGCACCTGGGAGTCCCTGACCATCCCCGCCGCCGGCACGTACAACCTCGACGTGGCCCACACCCGCATCGGGTTCGTGGTCAAGCACATGATGGTGAGCAAGGTCCGCGGCCGCTTCGGCGACTTCAGCGGCACCGTGACGATCGCGGAGAACCCGCTGGAGTCCACGGCCGAGCTGACGATCAAGACCGCCAGCATCGACACCGGCGTCGGCGACCGCGACGGCCACCTGCGCAGCGACGACTTCCTCGCCGTGGACAAGTTCCCCGAGATCACCTTCCGCAGCACCCGCGTGGTCGGCCACTCCGGCGACGAGTTCACCGTCGTCGGCGACCTGACCATCCGCGACGTCACCAAGGAGGTCGAGCTCACGGTCGAGTACGGCGGCGCCGGCACCAACCCCTGGGGCAACTCGGTCTGGGGCTTCTCCATCAACACCGAGTTCGACCGCGAGGAGTTCGGCCTGACCTGGAACCAGACCCTGGAGGCCGGCGGTGTGCTCGTGGGCAAGAAGGTCAAGATCGAGATCGAGGGCGAGGCGAACCCCGCCTGAACTGGGTTGTCCACAACCTGGAAGCCCGCCCTAGCATGGGGCGGGCTTCATCCACAGGTGGTTACCCACAGGCTGTTGATAACTCTTGGCGAAGGCACGACACGCAACCGCTTTGCCGCCTCGCCAGAAGGCCGGTACGCTGTGCTGAGCCGCGATGGCTTCCAGGAGGATTCGCCTAGTCAGGTCTATGGCGCCGCACTGCTAATGCGGTTTGGTGGCAACACCATCCGGGGTTCAAATCCCCGATCCTCCGCCAGGTAGAAGGCCCTTCCCCGATCTTCGGGGGAGGGCCTTTTTCGATCTCTGTGGTCGCCATCGGCTCCTCGCCGGCCTCGACCAGCCCGCCAGGTAGCTCCCACCCCCACCGGTCGAACACGAACCGATGCCGCCACATCAGCAACACGCGCGCCTGCTCGTTCACGACCACGGCGATGGCAGCCCGGTCCAGATGCGCCACATGGCGCTCGAACCGCTCCCCGCCGGGGATCTCCACGTCGGCCATCCTGAGCCGGATCCACCGGTTGTCGTAGATCAACCGGTCGCCATGCACCACCCGGCGCGTCAGCTCAGCGTCATCAGCCACACTGCGCCGTACGAACCGGACGCACCGACCGTGGTTGCCGCGCCGCCGCACAGACGAAGCCCTCACGATCGCCAGGGCAGCTGGCCACCGTACATGGTCGATCATCGTGGCTGGTCTACGAGTTGACCCCTGAAGCGGCTGATTGCGGCCCAGTCATGCAGGGGGCAGAGGACGGTACGACACCAGGCGCGTTCCGAAAACGTTGCAAGCGGAGAGGGTGGCGCTTCCCCCTTTACGATCATCACCTGGGTGGGCGAGCACAACAAGACTGTTTCTTGGTTTGTGCCTTCGCCAAGCTGTATCCGTGAACGCCACAAGTAGCGAGGTCTGGGATCCGTTCGGCACCCTCCACAACGCCCTGTGGATCGGAGGCGGACAATGGGCCGGGAAATCCACCGTTGCCAGGGTGCTGGCCATCCGGTACGAGCTGACCGCCTATCACTACGACTACCACGACGCGCGCGCACACAATGACCGCCGAATCGCCCGCCGAGTGCGACTTGGCGAGCCCACCGCGGATCCTGACCCGGACACCGTCTGGGTGAACACCACCCCTCAAGAGATGGCCGACGAGACCCTGGCCGGCTTTCCCGCGCGGTTCGAGTGGGCGTTGGACGACCTGCGCGGCCTGGTATCGGGGCGACCTGTCGTTGCCGAAGGCTGGGGATTGCGTCCCGAACTGGTCGCTCCCATCATCGACTCGCCCTGTCGGATGATCGTCATGGTGCCGAGCGAAGCATTCCGGCAGCGCCAGCTCCGCGAACTGCCCCGTGCCGGCAGCCTCCGCCTCCAGGTGAGCGACCCTGAGCGAGCACAGGAGAACCGGCTTGCCCGAGACCGCCTCGTCGCCGATGAGGCGGTCCGCTCAGCTTGCCGCTTGGGCATCCGAGTCCTGGAGGTCAATGGCTCCGACGATGCAGAAGTCGTGGCAGACACCGTGGCCGACCACTTCAGCTCCTATCTGTAGCTCACGTAGATCGACGGGTCTTACAACGCAGGTACGTGTCGCCCTGAGGGGCCTCGGTGATTCCGGACAGCCGTCTTATGGCGTAGAGCCTATGCGGCCGCTTGGAGCGAGAGGGACTCGTTAAGTACCTCCAAGGGAG
>NZ_JBEXYU010000032.1:0-129106 GCF_040631115.1 Nonomuraea sp. NPDC005692
TCGATCATCAGGGGGGCATGCGCTCGCTTGACTCAGACAAGACATGAAGGTCGTAGCCGGGCACAAACGCCATCGGTCGCTACGTGGAGCGCAATGGGGGCGGACCCGAATGGGTCACTCACCCGCCGATAGGTACAACACTAACCCAAGAAACGGACAAACGCAAACCAAACACCCTAAAACGGGCAAAGATCTACCCCTGTACCGTAAACCCCGGGCAAGCAACCCCAACATGGGCAAAAGCCCAGGTCACTGGCGCGGGGTGTCCGTATGTAAACCCCGGGCAACGCGCGGGCATTCCCGGCCCCCGCGAACGCCATGACCTGGGCACGAACCGCGCGGCGGTCACGGCCTCCGGTAGTCGGCCGCCACCCCCACCAGCGAGATCAGGCCCGCGGCGAACTCCATCGCCTCGGCGTGCCCCTCCTCGAACGGCGGCTGGAAGCCCACGCCCTCCCACGTCCGGGCCGTCGGGTTCCACAGGTCGGCGCCGACCTCGAAGTCCCAGCCGTAGATGCCGTGGTCGTACCAGAGCTCGTCGGCGGAGTTGCCGGCCGCCGAGTAGAGCACGTCGGTCACCGGCCCGGTCTGCTGCGGCCAGATGACCGTGCCGCGCTCGGCGGCGATGGCCTGCTCGATCGTGCGGGCCGAGCGCATGAAGTACGCCTCCTCCTGGGCGCTCGGCCTGGGCAGCGCCACCCGGCCGTCGAGCTTGTACGCCCCGGGCGGCCACATGAAGTACCCGCCGTAGCTGTGCACGTTCATGGCGAACCGGATGTTGCGGTACGTCTCGGCCAGCCACATCACGTTGCGGCTCTCCGGCTCCGAATGTTCGGCCGGGCCGGCGTACGTGCCGCTCTGGCAGTTGGCCGAGGCGCCGAAGTAGCCGTCCGACAGGGAGCCGACGGCGTAGTTGCGGTTGACGTCCACGCCCCAGGTGTTGCGCTGCGCCGGGTCGGACTGCGCGGCCGGGCAGTGGTTGGTCATGTTCTTCCGCTGGCCGTTGAAGTCGTAGAAGCTGTAGTTCGCGCCGTCGGGGTTGACGGTGGGGACGATGAAGATGTCGGTGCGCTGCAGCAGCCTGCGGGTGGCGGGGTCGCGGGCGTAGTTGCGCAGCAGCCGCTCGGCGGCCTCTACGGTGACCAGCGGCGCCACCCATTCCCTGGCGTGCTCCTGGGCGTAGGCCAGCACGCCGGTGCGCGAGCCGTCGCGGTGGACGCCGACGCGCAGCGCCAGCACCCGCATGGGCCTGCGGGAGACGTCGGCGGGCGCCTTGAGCGAGTCGGTGAGCCGGGTGGCGGGGGCCGCGGCCATGACGCCGGCGCCGGGGTCGGTGCGGTAGGCGGCGGCCTTGAGCCCGGTGCCCGCCGTGGCGTTGATCGCGGCGACGACCTGGGCGGCGGTGCTGACCGGCGTGCCGGAGCCGTCGGTGGCCAGGCTCACCGTCACCTGCCTGCCGGCCACGCTCACCTGGATCGGCCGGTCCGGCGCGCCGGGGGCGGCCAACTCGACGGACAGGTCGTTGCCGCCCTCGGAGCCGTAGGCGTCGGAGGTGACCACGATCGCGGCGCCGGGCGGCGTGCCGATCAGCGCCTGGGCGCGGCGGCGGTAGCCGTTGGTGAGATTGGGCAGCGGGATGACGTCGGTGAGGGCCGGGTACCGCCGGTGCAGCGCCTGGATGCGCTCGTTGAGCTGGGCGGGCGGCATGTACTGGGTGACGAAGTCCTTCTGGTAGCCCGGCGCCCGGTGGTCGGGGCGCTCCCCGTCGGGCCATTCCCGGACGCGGGCCTCGGCCTTGCCGCCGGTCGCCGAGGTGACCGTGACGCGCTGCGGCTCGGCCGTCACCGGGGCGGGCGTGCTGAACTGGTGGCCCAGGTAGGCGCCGGCGTCCACGTACGGGACCATCGCGACCTGGCCGGTGGCGCCGCGGCGGCCCGTCCAGGTGGCGGTGAGTTCGGCCGTCTCGCCCGCGCTGCTGCTGGCCTCGACCGACAGGAAGTACCCGTCGCGGGACTTGTACCAGACGGCCCGTTCGATGACGATCTGGTCCTGCGCGGCGGTGGCGGACGGCGCCTGCCGCGCGGCGGGCGGCGTGCCGGACGCCAGGCCCACGCCGATCGCCCTCAGCTCGGCGAGCTTGCCGGCCGTGAGCACGGCGTCCACCTGGACGCTGCCGTCGGCCTGCGGACGGACCCGCTCGGTCAGGTCGGCGCCGGAGGCGACCAGCCGCTCCATCGCGGCCCTGTCGGGCACGGAGAGCGTGACCAGCGACGCCGGCTCGGGATCGGCCGGCCCCGCCACCGCCGGCAGCGACGACGGCCCGGAGGCGAGGAACGTCGAGACGACGATCATCAAGATGACTGCGGACGCCCTCAAGCCACGCATCGGCTCCTCCAGGATCACCGGTATCCCGATCATTGAAAGCCGACTTGACCCAACCGGCAAGACCCAGTTTCACCTTTCTGTGGAGGCGGCGACGTCCCGAATCGCCGCGACGACGAGATCGGGCTGCCGATGGTGCACGTAGTGCTCGGAGGTGCCGGCCACCACCACCCGGCCGCGCGTGGACCGGGCGGCCACGCGTCGGGCCTGGTCGAGGGCGCTGCGCGGCCCGCCGGACGGGATGACGACCACGACCGGCGGCCCGCCCGGCCCCTCCGCCGTCCCGGCGACCTCCCGCGCGCTGTCCAGCGAGGCCCACGCCTCGGCCCTGGCGGCGGCCATGCTGCCCGGCCCGTAGACGACGGGGGCGGCGGCGCGCGCCGCGGGGGTGGCGTCGCCGGGCACCAGGAGGTCCCCGGCCAGCCGGAGCAGGCCGATCCTGGCCAGCGCCTGGTTGGCGGTGAGCTGGGCGGCCATCAGCGGCCGGGACACCCGCATGGCCGCCACGGCCCCCTCGTCGGTGGCGTCGATCAGCACCAGGCCCGCCGTCACGTCCGGGTACCGGGCGGCGAACAGGCGGACGATCTGGCCGCCGTAGGAGTGCCCGGCCAGGACGTACGGGCCGGGCTCGCCCGCGGCGGCCAGCAGCGCGCGCAGTTCCCCGGCCGCCCGGCCCGCCGTGCGCGGCCCCGGGCCCTCCTCGCTCCAGGCGTAGCCGGCCCGGTCGTAGGAGCACACGCGCAGCCCGGCCGACAGCCGCCGCTGGACCACCTCCCAGCTCGCGCTGGACTCGACCAGGCCCGCCTCCAGCACCACCACCGGGCCGCCGGACCCCGTGCAGCGCAGATGCAGGCGGTGGCCGCCGACGTTCACCAGGCGGCCCGGGGGCGGGTAGCGGGTGGCGTCGCCGCGCCGGGCGGCGGTCTCGTAGCCGAGCCCCGCGCAGGCGGCCACCAGCAGCAGCCCCGCGCACCAGGCGGCCGTCCGCCGCGCTCTTCTCATGCCACCGAATCTAGGGAGCCGGCCGCCGGGTTTCCTCGTCCTGGCGGGCGAACGCGGGCTGGGAGCGGGGTCCCGGAGTGCCGTCCTTCAGCGGGAGGAGGCCGCGCGGCAGGCCAGCTGGAGGGCCAGGCGTTGCCGCGGGTCGGCGAGGTCGGCCTGGAGCAGGGTCTCGATGCGGCGCACGTTCCTGCTGACGGCGTTGCGGTGCAGGTGCAGTTCCTCGGCGGCGCGGGCGGGCGAGCCGTTGTGGTCGAGGTAGGCGCGCAGGATGGCCAGGAGGTGGGCGGCCCGCTCGCCGCCGAGGTCGAGGATCGGTTGCAGCAGCTCCCTGACGGCGTGCTGGGCGGCGTCGGAGGCGTACCACTCCTCCAGCATCCGGTCGAGGCCGGCCAGGTCGTAGGTGGCCAGCGGCAGGGTGCTGCGGCGCAGGGCCGTACGCGCCTCGGAGGCGGAGGTGCGCAGGCCGAGCAGGCCCTGGTGGGCGGTGCTGACCCCGCAACGCAGCTCGGCGCCCGCCGGGCGGACCCGGTCGAGCAGGCGGGCGGCGTCGCGCACCGCCTCGCGCAGGCCCGCCCTGCCCTGGTCGCGCCGCTGGCTGCGGACCACGATGAGCGCGTCGCCGGCGAGCGCGGCGTTCCAGGCGGCGCCGCCCAGCTCGCGGGCCGCGCGCACGGCCCGCGAGGCGGCGGTCTCCAGCAGGGCGTAGCGTTCCTGGCCGCCGTCGGCCGGGCCGTCCGCGGCGGCGTCCGGGGTTTTGGCGGGGTCCTTCGCGGGTTCCAGGCGCAGGACGACGTGCCAGTCGTCGATCGGCAGGCCGAGGGCCCTGGCGCGGGGGGCCAGCTCCTGCGCCTGGTTCTCGGGGGCGACCAGCAGCTCGGTGAGCAGCTGGGCGCGGGAGCGTCCGGGCAGCTCGTCGGACGGGCCCGCGGCGGCGGCCAGGGCGGCGAGCCTGAGCACGATCCCGGCGGCCCGGTCGAAGTGCGTGCCGGCGGGCCCGCCCGTCCGGGCGGTGAACGTGCCGCCCTCGGCCCGGACGGGACGGCCGAGAGCGGCACCGGCCGCCTCCGCGATGCGCTCGGGGACGCCGCCCGCCCCCGCCACGGCCTCGGCGGCGCGCGCCGTACGGACCAGGGCCTCGGCGGCGTCGCCCGCGACGGCCCGGTCGATGGCCACCACCAGCTCCGCCAGGTCGCCGTCGGCCGCCAGCAGCGCGACCCCGCCCCGCTCGGCCAGCGCGGCGGCGCTCCGGTCGACCGCGGCCTCCAGGGCCTCCAGGGCCGCCGCGGACTCCGCGGTGAGCACGAGCGCCACGGCGCCGGCCGCGGCCGCGTCGCGCAGCGCGACGTCGAGCCGGTAGCCGGCCGCCTGCCGCGCGGCCGCGCCCGTCAGGACCAGCACCGACCCCGGCGGCTGGCCCGCGATCCGGCCCAGGTCCTCCACCAGGCGCACGCCGGAGGCCGCCGCCGGCACGCCCGGCCCGGCCAGCGGACGCAGCTCTTCCAGCAGGAACATGCCATCAGTGTGCCATCGGCACACGAAGCCCGGCAAAAAGGTGCGGCGGGAACATCCGGCTTGACCTGCGGCTTCGTAACCTCGTCAGCATGGACCTCGACACCGGGCTGCTGCCCGCCTTCGCCCGCGGCTGCGCCGTGCTCGGCTCGGGCGGCGGCGGTCCCGTGACCATCGCCCGCGCCGCGGCGCTGCAGGCGCTGGAGGACCACGGGCCGGTACGCGTCGTGCAGCCCGCCGAGCTGGACCCCGAGCTGCTGGTCATGCCCGTGGGCACCGCGGGCTCCTCGGCCGTGATGTCCGAACGCGTCGGCGGCACCGACGAGCCCGTCTACCTGCGTGACAAGATCGAGGAGCTGTACGGCGCGCCCGTCGGCGCGGTGCTGGCCAGCGAGATCGGCGGCGCCAACGGCTGCCTGGCGGTGGCCTGGGCGGCCCGCGTCGGCCTGCCGCTGGTGGACGCCGACGGGATGAGCCGCGCCTTCCCCCGCATGGACCAGACGGTGATGCAGCTGCGCGGCATCGCGCCCACCCCGGCCGTGCTGTGCGACGAGCGCGGCCGGACCGTCGTCGTCGACCGGGTGACCGGCGGCTGGCTGGAACGGCTGGTACGGGCCTCGCTTGAGGCGTTCGGCGGCCAGGTCGCGACCAGCGAGTACATCATGCGCGGCGACCAGGTGGCCGCCTCCACCGCGCTCGGGTCGGTCAGCCGGGCCGTGCGCCTGGGGACGCGGCTGCCCGACCCGCTGGTCACCGGCAAGGTCGCGGAGACGTCCGGGTCGATCCTGGTCGAAGGGCTCGGGTACGACCAGGGGCGGCTGGTCCGCGTCCAGGCGGGCAGCGAGTTCCTGGCCGTCGTCGAGGACGGCGTGCCGCTGGCCGTGGTGCCCGACGTGATCGCGATGCTGGACACGCGTACGGGCGAGGTCGTCCAGGCCGAGCAGGTCCGGTACGGGCTGCGGGTCAGCGTGGTGCGCGTCCCCTGCGACCCGGTCTGGCACACCCCCGAGGGGCTGCGGCTGGCCGGGCCCGCCGCGTTCGGTCTCACCGGACTTCCCACCCCTCCCCCACCGGCCGTGCCCCCCGTCCCCGCGACGCCGGAAACCCCGGCGGGCACGGCCCTCAGCCCCTCCCCCACCGGGTCCACCGGGCGGGAGGCGGGGGCGTGAGGGCCGGGGTGGACGTCGGGCCGACCAACACCGACGCGGCCGTCGTCGCCGACGACGGCCGGGTGCTGGCCACCGTCAAGATCGCGTCGATCCCCGGCGACCCGGTGGCCGGCGTGCGCGCCGCGCTGGAACGCCTGCCGATGGACGGCGAGCCGGTCCAGGTCGCCGTCGGCCTGCGTGGCGCCGCCACCGCCGTGACCAGGCGGTCCGGGCTGCGCAAGGTGGCCGTGCTGCGCATCGCGGGCGTGTCGGCGACCGCGGTGCGCCCGCTGTCCGGCTGGCCGCCCGACCTGCGCGCCGCGGTGAACGCCGGCACCGCCGTCGTGGACGGCGGCGGCGGCCTCGACCGCGAGGACCGCACGCCCCTCGACCGCGACGCCGTGGCCCGCTTCGCCGCGGGAGTGGCCGGCACCGCGCAGGCCGTCGCCGTCGCGGGCCTGTTCTCGCCCCTGGACGGCGAGCAGGAGCGCGAGGCCGCCGAGATCGTCCGGGCGGAGCTGGGCGAGGACGTGCCGATCGCGCTGTCGGCCGACCTCGGCTCGCTCGGCCTGCTGGAACGCGAGAACGCGACCGTGCTGGACGCCGCCCTGTCGGGGTTCGCGGGCGCGGTCTCCGGCGGGCTGGCCACCGCGCTGGCGGGCCTGTGCCCGGGGGCGGCGGTGTTCGTGACCCGCGGCGACGGCACGCTGATGAGCCTGGAGCACCTGGCCCGCCATCCCGGGCTCAGCCTGGGCAGCGGCCCGGCGAGCGTGCTGCGCGGCGCCGGCGCGCTGACCGGGCTCGGTGACGCGGTGGTCGCCGACGTGGGCGCGACCCGCGTCCGTGTCGGCGTGCTGGCCGGCGGCTATCCGGAGGAGGCCGTGGGCGGCGCGGACATCGGCGGCGTGCCCGTCGGGCTGCGCATCCCCGGGCTGATCAGGGTGCCGCGGCCGGTCGACCCGACGGAGCTGGCCGAGGCCGTGGACCGGCTGCAGCCGGGTGCCGGGCTGCTGCCGCTCGTGGTCGTGGGCGGCGGTGAGCACGCCGTGCCGGAGGGGCTGCATCCCGAGCACGGGCCGGCGGCCGGCGCCATCGGCGCGGCGGTCAGCCCGGTCGGCGGCCAGTACGAGCGCATCGTCCGCCTGCCCGACCGCTCGGCGCTGCCGGCCGCGCTCGAACCCGTCGCCGAGGAGGCCAGGGCGGCGGCCGTCCGCGCCGGGGCCGATCCGCGGCGGGTGCGGGTCATCGGCGTGGAGGAGATCCCGCTCGCCTACCTGCCCGGCCCGTTCGTCCGGCTGCGCGCCCGCGCCGCCGGACCGCCCTCACTCCTGTGACCAGCCCTGAGACCAGCCCTGTGACCAGCCGCTCGTGAGCCCCCCGCTCGTGAGCCCCCGCCACGACCCCCCGACGCGAAGGAAGACCACCATGACCGACTCCGACTACCCCCTGGAGCGGGTGCCGCAGGCCGCCCGCTACTCCTGGTTCAACGTGGCCGTGCAGCGGTTCGGCCAGCTCTCCGACCTGACGCAGTTCCTGCTGGGCGCCACGCTCGGCGCCGGGCTGTCGTTCTGGGGGGCGTTCTGGGCGTTCACGCTCGGCTCGGTGATCCTGGAGGTGGTGTGCATCTTCGTCGGCATCGCCGGGATGCGCGAGGGCCTGTCCACCTCCATGCTGGCCCGCTGGACCGGTTTCGGCCGGTACGGCTCCACGATCATCGGCGTGATCATCGCCCTGAGCCTGTTCGGCTGGTTCGGCGTGCAGACCGCGGTCTTCGCCTCGGGCCTGCACTCGATCATGTCCTGGCTGCCGCTCTGGGGGTGGGCCATGATCGCGGGCATCGGCGTGACGCTGCTGGTCATCCGAGGGTTCAAGGCGATGGGGATGACGGCGTTCATCACCGTGCCGGCGTTCCTCGGCCTGGCCGGCTGGGCGATGTGGGTGGAAATTTCGCGACATGACCTGGGGTCGCTGGTGGCGTCGCCGCCGTTCGGTGAGCCGATCAGCATCGCGACCGGCGCCACCATCGTGGCCGGCTCCTACATCATCGGCGCGGTGACCACGCCCGACATGACCAGGTTCAACCGCAACACCGGCGACGTCGTCAAGCAGACCCTCGTCGGCATCTCCCTCGGCGAGTACGTGCTCGGCCTGGCCGGCGTGCTGCTGGCCTACGCGGTCAAGTCCTCGGACGTGATCGCGATCATCACGGCCTCCTCCGGCGTGATCGGCGTCATCGTCCTCATCTCGGCCACCGTGAAGATCAACAACTGGAACCTGTACTCCGCCGCGCTCGGCCTGCTCAACGCCGTGGAGTCGACGGTCGGGGTGCGGCTGAACCGGGTCGCGGTCACCGTCGGCATCGGCGTGCTGGGCAGCGTGCTGGCCGCCGCCGGGATCCTGGAGCGCTTCACCGACTTCCTGCTGATCCTCGGCGTCATCACGCCCCCCGTGGCCGGGATCATGGTCGCCGAGTACTTCGTGGTGCGCCGCTGGCGCCCGGTGCTGGACGCCTCGCGCGCCACCGGCACGCTGCCCGAGACCGAGCCGACGTGGGTGCCCGCCACGCTGGTCATCTGGGCCGCCGCCGCGCTGGTCGGCTGGCTCAGCGACCACTACCAGTGGATCGGCATCCCGGCCCTGAACTCCCTGATCCTCGCGGGCCTGGGCTACGTCGTCGCGGGCCGGCTCGGCCTGGTCCGCGGCACCCGCGAGGTCCCCGTCGAGCGGCCCGCGCTCACCGTCTGAGAGTCGCGGGCCGCGCTCACCGTCCGAGAGTCGCGCGGCCCGCGCCCACCGTCCGAGAAGAGAGTCCTCCTTCATGCGTATCGGCATCGACGTGGGCGGCACCAACACCGACGCCGCCCTCATCGGCGACGACGGCCAGGTGCTGGCCACCGTCAAGTCCCCCACCACCGCGGACGTCACGGGCGGCGTCGCCGCGGCCCTGGCCGGCCTGGGCGCCACCCGGGTGTCCGCGGTGATGATCGGCACCACCCACTTCGTCAACGCCCTGGTCGAGGCCGCCCGGCTGGAGCCGGTCGCGGCCGTCCGGCTCGGCCTGCCCGCCACGGCCGCCCTGCCGCCGCTGGTGGACTGGCCCGACCGCCTGCGCCGGGCGGTCGAGGGCGCGGTCTACCTGTGCCACGGCGGCTGCGAGTACGACGGCGCCTCCATCTCCCCCCTCGACCCGGACGAGCTGCGCGGCGTCGCCGCCGACATCAGGCGGCGCGGCCTGCGCACGGTCGCGATCTCCTCGGTGTTCTCCCCGGTCAGCGACGCCCACGAGCGCGAGGCCGCGCGGATCCTGGCCGCCGAGCTGGGCCCCGAGGTGCACCTGTCGCTGTCCTGCGAGATCGGCCGGGTCGGCCTGCTGGCCAGGGAGAACGCCACGATCGTGAACGCCGCCCTGCGCCCGCTGGCCGGCCGGACCGTGGCCGCCTTCGGCGAGGCGCTGCGGGTGGCCGGGATCGACGCGCCGCTGTTCCTGTCCCAGAACGACGGCACCCTCATGGACGTGGAGCAGGCGCGCCGCTACCCGGTGGCCACGTTCGCGTCGGGGCCGACGAACTCGATGCGCGGCGCGGCGTACCTGTCGGGGCTGACCGACTGCGCGGTGGTGGACATCGGCGGCACCACGTCCGACGTGGGCATCCTGGTCGGCGGGTTCCCGCGGGAGGCCGCCGGGGAGGCGCTGGTCGCCGAGGTGCGCACCAACTTCCGCATCCCCGACGTGCTGTCGATCGGCATCGGCGGCGGCTCGCTGGTCGCCGAGGACGGCACCACCGGCCCGCGCAGCGTCGGCTACCGGCTGACCGAGGAGGCGCTGGTGTTCGGCGGCGGCACGCTGACCGCCACCGACCTGGCCGTGGCCGCCGGGCTGGCCGACATCGGCGACCGCGACAGGGTCGCCCACGTCGACCCGCAGCGCCCGCTCAAGCTCATCGCCGAGCGCGTCTCAGAGGCGGTCGACCGCATGCGCACCTCGTCCGCGCCGCTGCCCGTCGTGCTGGTCGGCGGCGGCAGCGTGCTCATCCAGGAGCTGCCGGGCTTCGACGACGTGCGCCGCCCGGCGCACTTCGAGGTGGCCAACGCGGTCGGCGCGGCCATCGCCCAGGTCGGCGGCGAGGTGGACCGGGTCTTCTCCGGCCCGCGCGAGCGCATCCTGGAGGAGGCCAAGAGCGAGGCGATCATCCGCGCCGAGCGCGGCGGCGCCCGCGCGGGCAGCGTGCGGATCGTGGACGTGGAGGAGCTGCCGCTCGCCTACCTGCCCGGCGACGCCACCCGGATCAGGGTGAAGGCCGTCGGCGACCTGGACCTGGAGAAGATCGATGCGTGAGATCGGAATCGACCGGCTGGACGACATGGCGCGCGGCGCCGGGATCCTCGGCACCGGCGGCGGCGGCGACCCGTACGTGGGCAAGCTGCTGGCCCGCGAGGCCATCCGCAGGCACGGTCCCGTGCCGCTGGTGGCCATCGACGAGGTGCCCGCGGACGCGACCGTCGTGGCGGTCTCGGGCATGGGGGCGCCGACCGTGCTGCTGGAGAAGCTGCCGGCGGGCACCGAGGAGCTGACCGCGCTGCGCGCCCTGGAGGCGGTGCTCGGCCGTCCGGCCACGCACATCGTGCCCATCGAGGTCGGCGGCGTGAACTCGATGATCCCGATCGCCGCCGCCGCCCAGGCGGGCCTGCCGATCGTGGACGGCGACGCGATGGGCCGCGCCTTCCCCGAGGCGCAGATGGTGCTGCCGACGCTGATCGGCGTGCCGAACACGCCCATGGCGCTGGCCGACGACAAGGGCAACACGCTGGTGCTGGAGACGGTGTCCAACGTGTGGGCCGAGCGCCTGGCCAGGGCGGCGTGCGTGCAGATGGGCTGCCAGGTCTCCTGCGCCGACACCGTCATGCGCGGCGACCAGCTGCGCGACGGTCTGGTGCCGGCCACGCTGACGCTGGCCGAGGACCTGGGCCGGGCCGTGCGGCTGGCCCGCGCCGGGCACGCCGACCCGGTGGCGGCGGCCCTGGACGTGCTGGGCGGCCTGAAGCTGTTCACCGGCAAGGTCGTGGACGTCGAGCGCCGCACCACCGGCGGCTTCGCCCGCGGCCAGGCCCGCCTGGAGGGCACCGGCACGCTGGAGCTCAGCTTCCAGAACGAGCACCTGCTGGCCCGCCGGGACGGCGAGATCGTGGCCACCACGCCCGACCTGATCTGCGTGCTGGACACCGACTCGGGCGAGCCGGTCACCACCGAGGCCATGCGCTACGGCCTGCGCGTCACGGTCATCGCCGTGCCCTGCGACCCGCGCTGGACCTCGCCGGGCGGGCTGGAGCTGGCCGGGCCGCGGTACTTCGGGTACGACTGCGACTACCGGCCGCTCGCCACGACCCCGGCGTAGACCCAGCGGCCGTCGAGCCGGACGAACCTGCTGTGCTCGTCGAGCACCCCCGGCACCCGCCGGTTGACGAAGTGGGCGCGGAACCGCACCGTGCCCTCGGTGTGGACGGGGCTGCCGCCGGTGCTCTCCAGCACCTCCAGCTCCGTCCACGCGACCTTCCTGTCGAGGTCGAGGCGGGCCGGGCGGTCGGCGGGATGCCAGGTGGCCATGAGATAGGCCTCGTCACCCACGGCGAACGCGCTGAACCTGGACCGCATGAGCGACTCCGCGGTGGGGGCCGACCCCTCACCGCGGTGGTATCTCCCGCAGCAGTCCGCATAGGACGCGGGCAGACCACAGGGGCATGGACGAGGAGGCATGCCCCCCATTGTGCCGCCCCCGCGCCACCCCCGTGCCAGCCCCGTGCCGCCCCCGCGTGCCCTCCCATGCCCCCCCTGGGCCGCTCTTGCGGCCCGGCCGGGTGCGGGTGTGGGGTCAGAGGCGGGCGGCCAGCTCGGTCAGGGTCGCCCCGAGCGGGGCGTCGAGCAGGAGCGCCGCGTCGGCGTCGGCGCCGGTCGGGCCCTGGTTGACGATGGCGACGGGCAGCCCGAGCTCGGCCGCCCTGGTGACGAAGCGCAGCCCCGACCTGATCGCCAGCGACGACCCCAGCACGAGCAGCGAACGCGCCCCGCCCACGAGCGCGAAGCACTCCGCCACCCGATCCCTCGGCACGTTCTCGCCGAAGAAGATCACGTCGGGCTTGAGCAGGCCGCCGCAGGAGACGCAGTCGACCACCTGGAACCCGGCGACCTGGGCGTCGGTGAGGGCCGCGTCGCCGTCGGGGTTGACGTGGCCCTCGGCGGCCCAGCGCGGGTTGGCCGCGCTGAGGCGGCGCTCCAGCTCGGCACGCGGGGTGCGTTCGCGGCACGACAGGCACACGACGCGGTCGAGGCCGCCGTGCAGCTCGATCACCCGGCGCGCGCCGGCGGCCTGGTGGAGCCCGTCGACGTTCTGGGTGACGATGCCGGCCAGCAGGCCGCGCCGCTCCAGCTCGGCCACCGCGCGATGGCCGGCGTTGGGGGCGGCCCGGCCGATCTGCCGCCAGCCGACGTGGCTGCGCGCCCAGTAGCGCCGGCGCGCCTCGGCGCTGCCGGTGAAACGCTGGTACGTCATCGGCTCGGCGCGCCGGGACCGCCCGGTCGGGCCCCGGTAGTCGGGAATGCCGGACTCGGTGGACAGTCCGGCCCCGCTGAGCACCACGACACCGCCACCGGCCACCAGCTCGGCCAGCGACGCGATGGCGGGCGCCGCCACGGGTGCCGCTGCGGATGCCGTCACGGGTGCTGTCGCAGTCTCTTGCACACCATCCATGATGCCCGGTCAGAGGTAGTTGCTGAGCTCGACCAGGTTCCCGTCCGGGTCGCGCAGGTAGACGCTCCTGATGGGGCCGAGCGCTCCGGTCCGCTCCACCGGGCCCTCCTCGATCCCGACGCCGTGGCGGGCCAGCTCGTCCATGACCGTCTCGATGGGGTCAGCGGTGATCAGGCACAGGTCGGCGCTGCCCGGCGCGGGCCGGGCCGCCTTCGGCTCGAACTCGCGGCCCGCCTCGTGCAGATTGATCTTGCTCTGCCCGAACGCCAGCGCCCGCCGCCCCTCGCCGAACGTCACCGCCTCCATCCCCAGCACCGTGGTGTAGAAGCGCACCGCGGCCTCAACATCGGCGACGGTCAGCACCAGGTGGTCCAGGCGGTCGATCCTCATGTGCTCCCTCGTTCCTCGATCGGCTCTCCGTTCCATAGTCTCCGCATCTCTGGACACGTGCGCAGCAGCTCCCCCAGCGGCCCGCGTCCCGCGACCCGGCCCCGGTCGAGGACGACCACCTGGTCGGCGCGTTCGAGCGCGGCCCGCCTGGAGGAGACCACCAGCAGCGTGGCGGGGCCGTGCCGGGCGATGCGCTCCCACAACAGGTTCTCGGTCCCGACGTCGAGGGCGGACGACACGTCGTCCACCACGAGCAGGTCCGGGGCGCGGACCAGGGCGCGGGCGGCGGTGGCGCGCTGCACCTGACCGCCGGACAGGCGCACACCCCGGGGACCGACGACGGTCTCCAGGCCGTCCGGCATGGCGGCCAGGTCGTCCTCGAAGGCGGCCAGCTCCAGGGCGCGGGCCAGGTCGGCGTCGCCCGCGGGCAGGCCGAGGAGCAGGTTCTCGCGCAGGGTCTCCGAGAACAGGCGCGGGATCTGGCTCGCGTACGCCGCCCGTCGGGGCACCAGGAACGCGCCGGGGTCGGGCACCGGGCGGCCGTTCCAGGAGATCGTCCCGGCGTCCAGAGGCAGCAGGCCGAGCAGGGCGCGCACCAGCGTGGTCTTGCCCGCGCCGACGGCCCCGGTGACGACGGTGAACGTGCCGCGCCGAAGCGTCAGGTCCACGTCCTGCACCCCGCGCCCACCGGGATGCCGCACACTCAACCCCCGCACCTCCAACACCTCCAGCGTCGGCGCGGCCGGCCCCTCGCCGCTCGGGGGCGGCTCCGCCGGAGGTGCGGGCGGGGTGGCACGGAGGTGGAGGGGGTGGTTGTGGGTGAGGTCGGTGGTGTTCTGGTGGGGGGCGAGGAGGGCGGTCAGGCGCTCGGCCGAGACGTCCGCCCTGGGCAGGCGGTACAGGACGGAGGCGATGGTGCGCGGCAGCGCGGTCAGCCAGCCGACGTAGCTGGTGAACAGCGCGAGGTCGCCCACGGTGAACTCGCCGCGCCGCATCGCCCCGGCGGCCAGCAGCAGCACGACGCCGACGCCCAGCTCGACCGTGGTGCCCGTGGCGGCCTCCAGCAGGTCGGTGGCCAGGCGGCTGCGTACGGCGGCGTCCCGGCGGCGGGCGTTGAGTGTGCGCAGGCGTTCGAGTGCCGCCCGTTCGGCCCCGGCCGTCTTGATCGCGAGCACGCCGCCGAACAGTTCGCCGACGAAGGCGGTCACGCCCGCGCCCAGCTCCCTGGCCCGCTGGTGCCGCCGCCTGATCACCCGTCCCATGAGCCTGCTCAGCACGCCGATCGCGAGCATCGGCACGACCAGCGTCACGGTGACGACGGGATCGATCGAGACCATGACCGCCAGCGCCGCCCCGCCGAACAGCACGCCCCCGGCCAGGGGCACCGACTCGTCGGCGAGCTCGACCAGCTCGGCCACGTCGTCGCGCAGCCGGGCCAGCGACTCGCCCGGGGAGCGCGGCAACCGGGCGGCGACCGGGCCGCGCGCGGTCAGCACCGAGCCCAGCACGTTGGCGCGCAGCAGCGTGGCCGCCGCGTCCCACCAGTAGGAGCCGTAGGACCAGGCGAACACCAGGACGATCCCGCGCACCAGCTCGACGCCCGCGAACGCCGCGCACAACCACAACGACTGCCGCAGCGTCGCCGGGCTGTGCCCGCTGATCTGGTCGAAGAGCTGCCGCAGCACGAGGCCGCCGCCGAGCGGGAGCACGTGGACCGGCAGCCACAGCAGGATCTGCAGCACGTACAGGCGCACGTCGAAGCCGATCAGGCGGCCCGTCACGCCCAGGGCCCGGCGCACGCTCACCGGCTCGTCCCGGCGGCGGCCGGGAGCCGGCCGAACCTGAGCCCGGCGCGCGCTCACCGGCTCACCCCCGCGGCGTCCAGGAGCCGGCCGAACCTGCTGCCGGGGTCGGCGGCCAGATCGGCGCGGCGTCCGTACTCGACGAGCTTGCCGCGTTCCAGCACGGCGATCTTGTCCACGTGCGCCAGGGAGGAGAGCCGGTGCGCGATGAGCACGCCGGTCCGCCCGTCCAGCAGCCGCCGTACGCCGTCCTCGACGTGCCGTTCGGTGGCCGGGTCGAGCCTGCTGGACGCCTCGTCCAGGATGACCAGGCCGGGGTCGGCCAGGAAGGCCCGAGCGAAGGCGAGCAGCTGGGCCTCCCCCGCGGACAGGCCGCCCGGCTCGCCGTCGAGCCCGCCGGGCAGCGCGGCGATCCAGCCCCCGAGCCCCACCCCGGCCAGCACCTCCAGCAAGCGGGCGTCGTCGTGGCGGGGGTCGGTCAGGGCGCCGAACAGCGTGAGGTTGTCGCGGACGCTGCCGGCGAACAGCCGTACGTCCTGGGTGACCACGCCGATCCGGCGGCGCAGCGACTCGGGGTCGGACTCGCGCAGGTCGAGGCCGCCGATCTCGACCGTGCCGCCGGTCGGGTCGTACAGGCGCAGCAGCAGCTTGGCGAGGGTGGTCTTGCCGCTGCCGGTGCGTCCCACCAGGCCCAGGCGTTCGCCGGGGGCCAGGGTGAGGGTGATGCCCGACAGCGCGGTCTCGCCGTCGTCGGGGTAGGCGAAGCTCACGTCGTCCAGCCGCAGGCCGAGCGCGCCGGCGGCGGGCAGCGGCCGGGGCGCGGCGTGGACGGGCAGCGCGGGCCGCTCGGCCAGCAGGGAGCCGATGCGGGCGAACCCGGCCAGCGCCCCCTGGAACTGCCTGAGCTGGTCGATCAGCCGCTCGAACGGCGTGCGGATCATCAGGGTGTACTGGAAGAGCAGCACGGCGGTGCCGACCGTGAGCGCCCCGGCGTCCAGCAGCCAGGCGGCCAGGGCGAGCATCAGCGTGGTCCCGGCCGCGAACGCCACGTTCGTGGCCGCGAGCAGGCCGCCGGCGATGCGCGAGCCGTGCCACTCGGCGCGGAACCAGGCCCCGGCGACCTGGTGGAAGCGGCCGAGCGCGTGCCCGCCCGCGCCGTTGGCCCGCAGGTCCTCGGCCCCGGCCAGCCGCTCTTCGAGGTGGCCGTAGAGCGCGGCGCTCGCCTCCCGCGACCGGGTCGCCGACGGCACGGCGAGCCGCTGTGCGCCGGTCATGGCGAGCCCGATCAGCAGGCAGTACGCCAGCAGCGCCGCGCCCAGCCGCCAGTCGACGGTGAACACGACGGCGAGCACACCGGCCAGCAACAACAGCCCGGCCACGACGTCGAGGACGAAGGCCACGACGAAGTCGGCCACGGCCGCCACGTCGCCGTCGACGCGTTCGATCAGCTCGCCGGGCGAGTGGCGGGCGTGGAAGGCCAGGTCGAGGCCGAGCACGTGCCCGGCCAGGTGTTCGCGCAGGCGGTTGGTGCCGTCCCAGGCCAGGCGGCCGGCGAGCCAGGCGGCGGCCATGCGGGCGGCCTGACCGGCGGCGGCCAGGCCGAGGTAGCCGAGCGCGATCAGGACCAGGTGGCGCAGCCCGGCGCCGGCGACGGCGTCGTCGACGAAGCGGCGGGTGACGTGCGGCGCGGCCAGCGGCAGCGCCGTGGCCGCGGCGGTGGCGGCGCCCAGCGCGAGCGCGGCGCGCGGGGTGGGCCGCAGGTGGCGCAGGGCCTGCCGGCCGGGTCTATCTACATGCGGATGCGTCCTGGTGAGCGGAGATCTCAAGAAGCGTCATGCCCTCTGAATAGGTGGGTGTCCTGTGCTGGGAGGTCATGAACGCTGTCCTCATCGATCCGCTCCTTTGTCCGGCGACCGGTGCCGCCGGGAAGTACAACAGCCGCCCGCGCCGCGCCGCAACAGGTTTTGGCCGCCTACGGGATCTATACGCCGCCTATACAGCCGCTGCTCACGCTGAGCACCGAACGGCCTTACACCCCCCGCGGAGGTTGGACGGTGTTGAAGAAACCCAGGCGGCTGACTCCCTTACCGCCGCTCGTCGTCCTGTTGCTGACGTCCACGGCCCTCGTGCCGCTGCCCGCGCGGGCCGCCCCGCCCGCGCCCGCCAAGGCCCGGGCGGCGGTCGTCTGCCCGGACGAGATGCCCACCGAGATCTCCGCCCGGCTGGCCGCCGCGGTCTGCGGCAAGCGCGTCAGGGCGGTCTCGCTGACCACCGAGACCGACGAGTTCTTCGTCGACCCGGCCGGCACGGTCACCCAGGAGCACCGCTACCGCCCGGTCCGGGTCAGGCGGGGCGAGGCGTGGGTGCCCGCCGACCCGACGCTGGCGGCGAGCCAGGACGGCACGGTCGCGCCGAAGGCCGCCGCGGTCTCCTACAGCTTCTCCGGCGGCGGCGACGGCCCCCTGGTCACCGCCACCGAGCGGGGCACCCGGCTCACCCTCGGCACGCCGCTCGGCGCCCTGCCCGAGCCGGTGCTGGACGGCGCCACCGCCACCTACCCCGACGTGCTGCCGGGCGTGGACCTGGTGCTGACCGCCGACGTGGACGGCTTCGCCGAGAAGCTCGTCGTCAAGACCCGGCAGGCCGCGGCGAACCCGGCGCTGAAGGAGCTGAGGTTCGCCACGTCGGTGAAGAAGGGCGAGGCCAGGACCGACAAGCACGGCAACGTCTCGATCCTCGACGCCGAGGGCGAGCCGGTGTTCGGCTCGGCGGCGCCGGAGATGTGGGACGCCGCCGCCGAGTCGGCCATGACCCGCAACCCGGCCACCCCGGCGCTGGCCGCCCAGCCGGGCCGGCGGGCCAGGATGGGCGTGCGGCTGTCGGGCCGCGAGCTGCGCGTCACCACCGACACCGCGCTGCTGGCCGACCCCGCCACGGTCTACCCGGTGACGATCGACCCGAGCTTCACCTCGGCCAAGTCCGGCTGGACGTACGTGGACTCGGCCTATCCCTCCAGCGCGTACTGGAACTCGACGAACGACGCGACGGCCGGCACCAGCAACGGCGGCGGCTACAAGCGGCGCTCGTTCTTCAACATGGGCCTGTCGGGCCTGGCCGGCAAGCACATCACGGCGGCCACGTTCAACATCAAGGAGACGTGGGCCTGGTCCTGCTCGGCGCGGAACGTCGAGCTGCACAGGACCGCGGCCGTCGGTTCGGGCACGACGTGGAACAACCAGCCCGCCTCGAACCTGAACATCGGCGCCAAGAACGTCGCCTACGGCTGGTCGTCGGCCGGTCAGGGCGGCGCGTCGAGCTGCCCGGCGGCCTGGGTCGGCTGGGACGTCACCAGCGCGGTGCAGAGCGTGGTGAGCGCGAACGGCACGTCGGTCACCTTCATGGTCAAGGCCGGCAGCGAGACCGACAACTACTACTGGAAGCGCTTCGCCAACAACCCCAACATCGCGATCACCTACAACACGCTGCCGGGCACGCCGTCGGCCCTGGCCGTCGCGCCCTGCTCGGTGTGCGCCAGTCCGGCCGTGGTGGGCGCGGCGCAGCCGACGCTGTCGGCCAAGGTGAGCGACGCCGACGGGCAGGCGCAGCGGGCCGACTTCGAGATCTGGACGGCCGACCACGCGACCAAGGTGACCGGCGGCTCGGCCGCGAACGTGGCGAACGGCGCCACCGCCTCCTGGAAGGCCGGCACGGCCCTGGCGAGCACGTCGTACGCCTGGCGGGTGCGCTCGCACGACGGCACCGACTACGGTCCCTGGTCGGCGTGGTTCGCCTTCACGGTGGACGCCGCCCCGCCGCCCGCCCCCGAGGTGTCCTCCGGCGACTACCCGGAGGACGCGTGGGCCAAGGGCGCCGGTCAGGCCGGCCAGTTCACCATCACCCCGGCCTCGGCCGACGCGTCCTCGGTGCTGTGGTCGTTCGACGGCGGCGCCCAGCAGTCCGCCGCCAGCTCAGGCGCGCCGCACACGGTGAGCTGGACGCCGCCCGCCGACGGCCCGCACACCCTCAAGGCGTGGGTCAAGGACAAGGCGGGCAACCTGTCGCCGGCGGCGACGTACGCGTTCAACGTGGGCGGCTCGGCGGTCACCTCGCCCAAGGACGGGCAGTCCACCGCCCGCCGGACGGTCCTGTCGGCCACGGGCAGCGCGGGGCTGAGCGCGGTCGCCTTCTCCTACCGGCGCGGCGAGGCCGACTCCTGGCACCAGGTACCGGCGGCCGACGTGCGCAGGAAGTCCGACGGGTCGGCGGTCGCCTGGCCGGTGGCGATGAGCGCGGGCGCCTCGCCCGAGCTGGTCTGGGACACCACGCACACGCTGGCCGAGGACGGCTCGATCGAGATCAGGGCCGAGTTCGTCACCTCCTCGGGCACGGCCGCCTCCCAGCCGGTGGACCTGGTCGTGGACCGGGACGGCGAGGGCGCCTCCACCCAGCCGGTCGGCCCCGGCTCGGTCAACACGCTGACCGGCGACTTCAGGATGGCCGCCACGGACGCCAACGTGTACGGCATCGGCCTGATGCGCTCGTTCTCCTCGCGTGACCCGCGCAAGGGCTCGGCGCTGCCGGGCGTGGCGGCGATCTTCGGCACCGAGTGGACGCCGACCGGGCTCGCCCAGTCGGGTCAGGGCACGTTCGCCCAGCTCCGGGCCACCTCCTCCACCTCGGTCGAGCTGAGCGGCGAGGGCTCGGCGGTGGCCTTCACCAAGAACGCCGACGGCTCGTACGAGCCGCAGCAGGACGCGGCGGGCCTGAAGCTGACCTTCGACGCCGCGGCCGACCGCTACACGTTGTCGGACACGAATTCCGCCGAGCGCACGGTGTTCGCCAAGGTGGACGCCGCCGCGCCGATCTACCTGGTGCGGGCGGTCTACCCGGCCAGCGGCAAGGGCAGCACGGCGTTCGTGTGGCAGTCGGTGACCGGCTCGGACGGCAAGGCGCTGGCCCGGCCGATCAAGATCATCGCGCCGTCGTACACGCAGGCCGACTGCGACGTGGACACGCTGGCGAGCCTGCCGCAGGGCTGCCGCCTGATCAGGCTGGACTACGCGACGACCACGACCGCGGGCGCGCAGCTCGGCGACGTGGCCGGGCAGGTCAAGGCGATCAGCCTGTGGGAGGGCGGCGCGAGCGCGCCGCTGGGCCTGTCGGAGTACCGCTACGACGACCTGGGCCGCCTGCGCGAGCAGTGGAACCCGGCCACCCCCGGCATCAGGACGCGCTACGACTACGACCTAGGCGGCCGGGTGAACCGCTACACCCCGCCCGGCGAGCTGCCGTGGACGTTCGGCTACGGCAAGGCGGGCAACGCCGACACCGCCGCCGACGGCATGCTGCTCGCCGTCTCCCGCCCGACGCTGCGGCCCGGCACGCCGAGCGAGACGAACGGCACCGCGGTCACGTCGGTGGTCTACGACGTGCCGATCAGCGGGACGGGGGCGCCGTACGGGATGAGCGAGACGGCCACGACCGCCTGGGGGCAGAACGACTCCCCGGTGGACGCGACCGCGATCTTCCCGGCCGACCAGGTGCCGGCCAACCACACCGGGCGCGGCGGCCTGGCCGCCTCCGACTACGGCCGCGCCACGATCACCTACCTGAACGCCTCCGGGCAGACGGTCAACCGGGTGGAGCCCGGCGGCGCGGTCTCCACCAGCCAGTACGACGCCCAGGGCAACACGGTGTCGTCGCTGTCGGCCGGCAACAGGGCGCTCGCCCTCGGTCAGACGCCGGACGCCGGCGCCGAGCTGACCCGGCTCGGCCTGCTCAACGCCTCGCCCGCCGACCGGGCACGGCTGCTGGCCGAGGAGTCCGCCTACAGCTCCGACGGGCAGCGGATGGTCTCCGAGCTGGGCCCGCTGCACCTGGTCACGCTGAACGGCGCCCAGGTCGCGGCCAGGAAGCACACGGTCAACACCTTCGACGAGGGCCGGCCGGCCGACGCCAAGGTGTCGAACCTGGCCACGACGGTCGCGGTGGGCGCGTACGTGCCCGGCGCGGCCTCCGACGCCGACGTGCGGACGAGCCGGACGTACTACGACTGGAACACCGGCAAGAGCGTCAAGACGGTGGAGGACCCCGGCGGCCTGGCGATCACCAGGACCACGACGTACGACTCCGACGGGCGGGTGGTCGCCACCACGATGCCGAAGTCGTCGGGCGACGACG
Source organism: Nonomuraea sp. NPDC005692 (assembly GCF_040631115.1). Lineage (NCBI taxonomy): Bacteria > Bacillati > Actinomycetota > Actinomycetes > Streptosporangiales > Streptosporangiaceae > Nonomuraea > Nonomuraea sp. NPDC005692. The sequence goes on from NZ_JBEXYU010000032.1 coordinate 21,157, forward strand.
CGGGCACCACGACCAGCGAGTACTACACCGCCGACGGCACCGGCGCTTGCGGCGGCAAGGCAGAGTGGGCCGGGCAGCTGTGCCGGACGAAGTCGAGGACGGGCGTCGGCGACAGCGGCACCCGTCCCGCCGAGCTGGTCACCAAGGTGTACGCCTACGAGCCCGGCGGCCGCGTGTCGTCGGTGACCGAGACGGCCAACGGGGTGACCAGGACCACGACGACCACCTACAATCCGGCGGGCGACATCGTGAGGACCGTCGTGTCCGGCGGGGCCGGGACGGCGGTGCCCGAGGTGAGCACCACCTACGACGCGGCCGGACGGGCGGTCGGGACCACGGCCTCCAACGGCACCTCGATCACCCGCGAGTACGACGCGCTGGGCCGCCAGACGTCCTACACCGACGCCGACGGCGGCGTGACCAGGGTCGAGTACGACGCCCTCGACCGCATCACCAGGAAGACCGACGGCGCGCCCTCGACGGTCACCTACGCCTACGACGACGTGCGCGGCGCGCTGTCCACCATGACCGACTCGGTGGCCGGGACGTTCACCGCCACGTACACCGTCGACGGCTCGATCAGCCACGAGAACCTGCCGGGCGGCCTGTCCTACGACCTCGCCCGGGACCCGTCCGGCGCGCCGGTCTCGCGGGTCTACCGGACCGCGGCGGGGGTGCGGCTGCTGGACGACTCGGTGACCTGGTCGATCCACGGCCAGCAGGTGAGCCACAACGGGCTGTCCGCCCAGAAGATCGGATACGACAAACTGGGCAGGATCGCCTCGGTGGACGACACCGTGAGCGGCCTCTGCTCGCGCCGGGCCTACGGCTACGACGCCAACTCCAACAGGACCGGGCTGACCACGAGCGCCTGCGACGGCTCGGGGGCGGTCACCGAGAACCACGCCTACGACGGCGGCGACCGGCTGGCCGACGCCGGCTACGAGTACGACGCCTACGGCCGCACCACGGCCACGCCGGCCGGGCTGAAGGCGGAGTACTACACCACCGACCTGGTCCGGCGGATGACGTCAGGGGCGGTGCGGCAGTCGTACACGCTGGACCCGGAGCTGCGCCGCAACACCACCACGCTGGAGCAGCTGTCCGGCGGCACGTGGAGCGCGGCCGGCCGGCGGGTCGAGCACTTCGACGCCGACGACGACACACCCGCCTGGGTCGTGGAGGGCGGCGCGGTCACCAGGAACGTGCACTCCATCTCCGGCGGCCTGGCCGCGGTCACCTCGGCGACCGGGGACGTACGGCTCCAGCTGACGAACCTGCACGACGACATCAACGTGGTCCACGCCGACGGCGTGCCGCTGGCGCTGGACTTCGACGAGTTCGGCAACCCGCGCGCCGGCCAGCCCGCGATGCGCTACGGCTGGCACGGCGCGGCCGAGCGGGCCGCCGACACCCCCGACGGCACGATCCTCATGGGCGTGCGGCTCTACCAGCCCAAACTCGGGCGGTTCTTGCAGACCGACCCGGTGGAGGGCGGCAGCGCCAACGCCTACGACTACGCCAACCAGTCACCGACCTCCAACGCCGACCTGGACGGCAAGAAGTGGTACTGGTGCACCAACTTCTGGCACTTCGCCTTCAACCACTGCGGCGTCAGCTACGCCTACTACCACGGGAGCTGGCGTTACGTGCAGTGGAAGAAGACGCCGGCCGGCTGGTGGGTGCGCGGCGTGTACTACGACTACTGCACCAAGTCACCCGACAAGCCGCTCGGCTACGACTTCCGCCAGGCGTGCATGATGCACGACTACGGGTACGCCCTGCGAAATATGGGGTATGTCCATAGCAAGTACCAGGTGGACTACATCTTCTACTACGTCCTGTACTGGGGCGTCTGCTCCCACTACTTCTTCAAGGGGACATGTCGCCGCATCGCGTACGCGTACTTCCTTTCGGTGGTCGCCTTCGGCCACCCGTGACCTAGGATGAGCCACCGGCGGGAGCTACCACGAAAGGCTCCCGCCGGTGCCCTTTTCTCCCGGTCGGCGCAGGGTTGACGGGAGTCGGACGTTGATGCACATTGAAGCAGCTTTGATCTTCCTTGTGCACCAACGTCCTTGCCGGGAGCGCGATGGAGTTCGCCGTACTTGGGCCGCTTCACGTCTCGGGTGACCAAGGGCCGCTGCCGCTCGGCGTCGGCAAGCAGCGCACCCTGCTGGCCGAGCTCCTGTGCCGGGCCGGCCGCCCGGTCTCCCCCGCCACGCTCGTCGAGGCCCTGTGGGAGCAGCGCCCGCCGCGCACCGCCGCCGACAACCTCCGCCTGTACGTGCACCAGCTCCGCCGCACGCTCGGCCAGGACCGCATCACCCGCACCGACGCCGGTTTCGTCCTTGCCGTACACCCCGGCGAGCTGGACGCCGAACGCTTCGAGACCCTGGCCGGCCGGGGCGGCGACGCGCTGTCCGGCGGCGACCACGAACAGGCCGCCGCGCTGCTGCGGCAGGCGCTGGAGTTGTGGCGCGGGCCCGCCTACGCGGGGCTGAACCTCACCGCCGGGCTCCGCGACCACGCCCGCCGCCTGGAGGAGGAGCACCTGGCGGCCCTGGAGCACCGGATCGAGGCGGACCTGGCCCGCGGCCTGCACGCCGTGCTCATCGCGGAGCTGACCGAGCTGGTCGCCGAGCACCCGCTGCGCGAACGCCCGCGCCGCCAGCTCATGCTCGCCCTGGCCAGGTCAGGACGGCAGGCCGAGGCGCTGGCCAGCTACCGCGAGGCCCGCCGGGTGTTCGCCGCCGAGCTGGGCCTCGACCCCGGCGCCGAGCTCAACCGCCTGCACCAGGCCATCCTCACCGGCACCCTCGACCCGGCCCCCGGCGGCGCCGCCGGGCCCGCGGCGCGCTCCCCCGCCCAGCTCCCGACCGACATCGCCGACTTCACCGGACGCGGCGAGCAACTCGCCCAGCTCACCTCCCTGCTCGGCGACGAACCGCCGCAGGGCCCCGGCCAGGTGCGGGTGTGCGTGATCGCGGGCATGGGCGGCGTCGGCAAGACCACGCTGGCCGTGCACGCCGCGCACCGCATCGCCCGCCACTACCCCGACGGCCAGCTCCACACGAACCTGCACGGCGCCGAGGCCAGCCCCGCCGACCCCGGCCAGGTGCTGGCCGCCTTCCTCACCGCGCTCGGCGTGCCGCGCTCCACGCTGCCCGAGAGCGTGGACGAGCGGGCCGCGCTGTTCCGCAGCAGCCTGGCCGAGCGGCGCATGCTGATCGTGCTCGACAACGCCGCCTCCGAGCAGCAGGTGCGCCCGCTGCTGCCCGGCACGTCCGGCTGCGCCGTCATCATCACCAGCAGGGCCAGGCTGAGCGGCCTGTCCGGCGCGGCCCTGATCGAGCTGTCGGTGCTGCACCTGCGGCAGGGCGTGCGCCTGCTGGCCAGGATCGCCGGCTCGGGGCGGGTGGAGGCCGAGCCGGAGGCGGCGGCGGAGATCGTCCGGCTCTCCGACGGGATCCCGCTGGCCGTGCGGGTGGCCGGGGCCCGGCTGGTGGCCCGGCCGCACTGGCCGCTGACCCGGCTGGCCGGGCAGCTCAAGGACGAGCGGCGGCGGCTCGACCAGTTCGCGACCGGCGACCTGGCGGTCCGGGCGAGCCTGGCGCTCAGCTACGTGGGGCTGGAACCGGCCGCGCGGCGGGCCTTCCGGCTGCTCGGCACGCTGGAGGTGCCCGACTTCGCCGGATGGGTGGCGGGCGCGCTGCTGGACCTGCCCGTACCGGTGGGCGAGGAGCTGGTGGAGTCGCTGGTGGACACCCAGCTCGTGCTGATCAGCGGCGTCGATCCGGCCGGGCAGCCGCGCTATCGCTTCCACGACCTGGTCCGCCTGTACGCCCGCGAGCGCGCCGAGCTGGAGGACCGGCCCGAGGCGGTCGCGGCGGCGCTCGGCCGGGCCTTCGGCGGCTGGCTCGCGCTGGCCGAGCAGGCGACCGAACGCGTCCAGGGCAGCTCCTCGGCCATCATCCACGGCTCGGCCCCGCGCTGGAACTCGCCCGACGGCACGCCGTGGGAGATCCGGCAGGACCCGATGGCCTGGTTCGACACCGAGCGCACCGCGCTGGTCGCGGCCATCCGGCAGGCGTGCGCGCTCGGCCTGGCCGAGGTCGCCTGGGACACCGCCTGCTGCGCCGAGCGCTACTTCGACGTCAGCGGCCTGTTCGACGACTGGCGGGCGCTGCACGAGCGGGTGCTGGCCGCCTGCCTGGCCGCCGGCGACCGGCTGGGCGAGGCGGTGATCAGGCGCGGCCTCATGCACGCCACCACCTGGACCGAGAGCGGCGGCGCCATGGCCGCCCAGTACGACGGCGCCGAACGCCTGATCGCCATGTTCACCGAGCTGGACGAGCGGCGCGGCCTGTCCGACGCGTACGTGCTGCGCGCCTGGGGCGAGGCGGCCAGGGGCGACATGGCGCAGGGCCTGCGCTCGGGCCGCATCGCGCTGGAGCTGGCCGAACGCAGCGGCCACCAGGGCGGCGAGGCCAGGGCGCACGTGTGCATGGCCGTCGCCTACGGCACCAGGGACATCAGGATGGCCATCGTCCACCTGCTGCGCGGCCTCGACCTGGCCGCCAAGCTCGGCAACCCCCGCTTCGAGGCCACGACCCTGCAGTTCCTCGGCCTCGCCCACGCCCACGCCAAGGAGTTCGAGGCCGGGTTGGAGTACATGGTGCGGGCGCTGGCCATCTACCGGCAGATCCGCGACCCGCTGCTGGAGGCCATGGGCCTGGTCGCGCTGGCCAAGCTGTACGCCGGCCACCACGACCCGCGGGCCAGGGCGATCGCCGAGGCGGCCGAGCTGCTGAGCCGCTCCCACCGGCTGGCCCACCACCAGGCCGACGCGCTGTGGGTGCTGGGCGGGGTGGACCTGGCCGAGGGCCGGGTGGAGGAGGCCGTCGCGCACCTGGAGGAGTCGGTGCGGCTGTGGCGCGCGCGGGGCTGGCAGGAGTTCCTGGCGGGGGCGCTGGACAGCCTGGCCGAGGCGTACACGGCGGCGGGCGACCCGGCGGCGGCGGCCGCGGCCCGGCTGGAGGCTCAGTCGCTTGCCGGTTCTCCTCAGGCGGGTTGAGTATCCGAACGCTCGTGTCCCCGTCCGCGCCGCGGGCATGCTGGCCGTCAGAACCCGATGTGAGGAGTGAGATGCCGCGTTCCGCCCTGCTGTGGGCCGTGATCCTGATCGCCGGAGGCGTCGCCGCCGTGGCCGTGTGCGTGCTCACCGCGCCCGCGGTCGCGCCCGGCGCGCCGAAGGACGTCCTGGACTCCCCGGCGCTTCTTCCGGCCTTCGCCGCGCTGGCGGTCCTGGCCGGGCTGGCCGCGTGGGCCGTCCCGCATCCGTTGTGGGGGGCCGTGGCCGCCGCGCCGTTCTTCGTGCACTTCGCCGCCGGGGTGGTGGGCGAGCTGCGCGGGGGCGGGCAGGGATTGTGGCCGATCGGGCTGATGTTCCTGGCCGGCCTGACGCTGCTGCCGCTGGCCGCCTCGCTCGTCGCGTCGCTGATCGCCAGATCCCGCTGATCGCCGGATCCCGCGGAGCCCACGGCGACCGTACTGCGTACGGTACGATCGCCTACCCGCTCCCCATTTGATGTGACAAGAAGGGATTCCGTGGCCACCAGCGCCAAGTCCGACGCCGTACGCACCCGATCCGCCGATCACACCGCCGCCGACAGCCACGACGTCATCCAGGTACGCGGCGCCCGCGAGAACAACCTCACCGGCGTCGACCTCGACCTGCCCAAGCGCCGCCTCACCGTGTTCACCGGCGTGTCCGGCTCCGGGAAGTCCTCGCTCGTCTTCGACACGATCGCCGCGGAGTCCCGGCGGCTGATCGACGAGACGTACACCACGTTCGTCCAGAACTTCATGCCGAGCCTGGCCCGTCCCGACGTGGACTCGCTGCGGAACCTCAGCGCGGCGATCATCGTGGACCAGGAGCGGATGGGCGCCAACGCCCGCTCGACCGTGGGCACGGCCACCGACACCTACACGATGCTCCGGATCCTGTTCAGCCGGCTGGGCTCCCCGCAGGTCGGGCCGCCGTTCGCGTTCAGCTTCAACCGCGCCGAGGGCATGTGCCCCGAGTGCGAGGGGCTCGGCAAGGTCGCCGGCGTCGACGTCGACGAGCTGGTGGACCGGGACAAGTCGCTGAACGAGGGCGCCATCAAGGTCCCCGGGTACGCGGTGGACACCTGGTACTGGCAGATCATGGTCGGCTCGGGCCTGTACGACCCCGACACCAAGCTGCGCGACTTCACCCCCGAGCAGTGGGCGGACCTGCTCGACAAGCCGGCCACGAAGATCAAGTACGGCACCAGCAACTTCACCTACGAAGGGCTCGTCACCAAGGTCAAGCGCCAGTACCTGGCCAAGGACCGCGAGTCGATGCAGCCGCAGGCGCGCGCCTTCGCCGACCGGGCGCTCAAGCTGACCGGCTGCACCGCCTGCGGCGGCTCCCGCCTGAACGAGGCCGCCCGCTCCTCCCGCATCGACGGCCGCAACATCGCCGACTGCTCGGCCATGCAGATCAACGACCTGGCCGAGTTCGTCAAGGGCATCGGCGACCCGAGCGTCGGCCCGGTGCTCCACGGGCTGCGCGACACGCTGGACTCGCTGGTCGAGATCGGCCTCGGCTACCTCAGCCTCGACCGCGAGTCCGGCACGCTGTCGGGCGGCGAGGCCCAGCGGGTCAAGATGGTGCGGCACCTCACCTCCAGCCTGACCGACGTCACCTACGTCTTCGACGAGCCGACGGCCGGGCTGCACCCGCACGACATCCAGCGGATGAACAACCTGCTGCTCCAGCTCCGCGACAAGGGCAACACCGTGCTCGTGGTCGAGCACAAGCCCGAGGTGATCGAGATCGCCGACCACATCGTGGACCTCGGTCCCGGCGCGGGCACCGGCGGCGGCCGCATCTGCTACGCCGGCGACCTCGACGGGCTGCCCGGCTCGGGCACCCTGACCGGCCGCTACCTCGGACACCGGGCCGCGCTGCGCGCCGCCGTCCGCCCGGCCAAGGGGCATCTGGAGGTGCGCGGCGCCACGCTGCACAACCTGCGCGGCGTCGACGTGGACATCCCGCTCGGGGTGCTCACCGTCGTCACGGGCGTGGCCGGCTCGGGCAAGAGCTCCCTCATCCACGGGTACGTGTCCGGCCGCGAGGGCGTGGTGGTCGCCGACCAGTCGCCGATCCGCGGGTCGCGGCGCAGCAACCCGGCCACGTACACGGGCGTGCTCGACCCCATCCGCACGGCGTTCGCCAAGGCCAACGGGGTCAAGCCGGCCCTGTTCAGCGCGAACTCCGAGGGCGCCTGCCCGGCCTGCAAGGGCATCGGCCTGATCTACACCGAGCTGGCGATGATGGCCGACGTGGCCTCGGTGTGCGAGGCGTGCGAGGGGCGGCGGTTCACGCCGGAGGTGCTGACGTACCGGCTGCGCGGCAAGAACATCAGCGAGGTGCTGGAGATGCCGGTGGCCGAGGCGCGTGAGTTCTTCCCGAGCGGCCAGGCCAGGACGATCCTCGACCGCCTCGACTCGGTCGGCCTGGGCTACCTCGGGCTCGGCCAGCCGCTCACCACGCTGTCGGGCGGCGAGCGCCAGCGGCTCAAGCTGGCCATCCACATGGCCAAGAACGGCACCACGTACGTGCTGGACGAGCCCACCACCGGCCTGCACCTGGCCGACGTGGACCAGCTCCTGGCCCTGCTGGACCGGCTGGTGGACGACGGCAACACGGTCATCGTCATCGAGCACCACCAGGCGGTGATGGCCCACGCCGACTGGATCATCGACCTGGGTCCCGGCGCCGGCCACGACGGCGGCCAGGTGGTGTTCACCGGCACCCCGGCCGAGCTCGTCGCGGAGGGCGACTCGCTCACCGCCGTGCACCTGCGCGACTACGTGGGACAGGCGTAATCCGACGCCCCCTGGGTCACCGGGCTCAGGGGGCCCGTCCGGCGGGCTTCAGACGGCCAGGCGGGCGAGGATGCGGGCGAACTCCGGCGGCGGCGCCACCACCAGCCTCGTCTGCCCCTGCTGCAACACGATGTCGGCCTTGATCAGCGTCAGCCGCCCCTGGTGCCACCAGTAGACCTGCGCGCTCAGCCCGCCCGTGCGGGCCGCGTGCACCCGCAGCCGCTCGATGGCCCGTACCACCCCGATGCCGTCCACCGGGCGCACCAGCACCGTGTACGGGTCCGGCAGCACCACCAGCACCCCGTCGGCGGGCACCGTGAGGTGGTCGCCGAGCCAGCGCAGGTGCGTGGCGGCCGACGGGTGGCTGCCGGTCAGCCGGGTCACCGGCGTGCCGCCCAGCTCGATGCGCTCGACCTGCAGCCGCTCGGCCCGCCGGACGTTCGCCACGGCCAGGTCGAGCGCCTGGGCCGTCGGGACGGGCCAGCAGCCGGCCTCCTCGGGCCGCACCAGGCGGGAGCCGACGGTCAGCAGCTCCACCAGGTCGGCGTTGAGGTGCCGCCCCACCACCCGGGTCAGGTCGGGGACCTCGTCCACCGCCTCGACCCGGGTGCGCAGCAGGGGCGCGGCCTGGTCGAGGTCGCAGGCGTCGTAACGCTCGTCGGCGGTGGCCAGGGCGTGCGCGAGGTGCTCGGAGACCAGCACCGGCCAGTCCTCCCTGGCCCGGCGCCCGGCCTCGCGGCGCAGCCCGGTCAGCTTCACCACCAGCTCCGCGACGCCGTCGCCGCGCAGGGTCAGCGATGCGCCGTCGCGGGCGAACTCGCACACGAACCCCAGGGACTCCGCGACGAGGCCGAGCAGTGAGTCGAGGTCGACGTCCTCGATCGGCCGGCGGGAGGGCTCCCGGTCACGCCTGAAGAAGCTCACACACCGTCCCCTCTGTCGGATTCGTCCCTTTAGGTGTCTTCCTACCTTGCCTGCTCGCCGTCGCGGAACGGACCAGCCAGGGAGCACGATTCGGTATCAATAGCCCCAAGCTCCCCCAGCCACACGCTCATCTGTGGTGACCCGTGCCCCACCGGCAGCCCGGCCACCACCGGCACCCCGAGCGGCACGAGCCGGTCCGCCAGCACCGGGTACGGATCGCCGCAGTCCACCCACGACCCGAGCGCGATGCCCCGCACGCCGTCGAACGCCCCGGCCTGCAGCAGCTGCGTCAACATCCGGTCGATCCGGTACGGCTCCTCCCCGATGTCCTCCAGCAGCACCAGCTTGCCGTCGAACGAGGGCTGGTACCGGGTGCCGCACATCGAGGCCAGCAGCGACAGGTTGCCCCCGGTGAGCACGCCCTCGGCCCGTCCGGGCACCAGCACCCGGTCGCCCCGCACGGTCGCGCTCTCCCCGGCCAGCGCCGCCCGCAGACTCTCCCACGAACGCGGCTCGGGGCCCTGCTCGGCGGCGATCGTGTCGCAGGCCGTCATCGGCCCGTGCAGCGTGGGCACGCCCAGCTCGATCGCGAAGGCGTTGTGCAGCGCCGTGATGTCGCTCGACCCGACCAGCACCTTGGGCCCGGCCGCGCGCATGGCGTCCCAGTCGAGCAGGTCGAGCAGCCTGGCCGCGCCGTAGCCGCCGCGGCCGCAGAACACCACCGACACGGCCGGGTCGCACCAGGCGGCCTGCAGGTCGGCGGCGCGGGCGGCGTCCTGGCCGGCCAGGTAGTCGAGGTCCTGGCGGTCGAGCGCGTGCGTCCCGGCCACCACCTTCAGTCCGAGGGCCTCCAGCCGCTCGACGCCCCGACCGAACAGGACGGGTGAGGGCGGCCCCGACGGCATGACGATCGCGACGGTGTCACCTTGCTGCATCGGTCAACTCCTGCACGCCTGGGAGCGCCGGGGCCCGGGTAAGCACCGAAACGCTGATTGGCTCGTTCACCTGCCAAACGGTGTCACACTTGTGGTCCAGTATGCGACTTCCGCCCCACATCCTCGTGGTCAACGGCATCAAGGTCCGCAGGCCCGTCTTCCTGCTCGGCGCCCCGCACTCCGGCGCGGACCTGCTGGCCCGCGCCCTGAAACGGTCCCCGGGCTTCCACGTCACGACGGGCCGCGCGAGCGTGACGCACGTGGTGTACGCCTTCGCCCGCAAACCGTCCATCGGCCGCACGTCGGGCGCGGTCCGCGTGCTGCGCGACGCGCTGGCGGAGTCCTGGCAGGTCTCCCCGCGGTCGTGCGGGCAGTGCGCCGAGCCGTGCCGGGAGGCGGGCGGCGTGACCGGCAGCGGGCCGTGCGTGGAGCCGGGCGAGGTGACGCGGTTCGGCGACGGCAGCCCCGACCTGCTCTACAGCGCGCCCGTGCTGCTCCAGGCGTTCCCCGACGCCCGGTTCGTCCAGCTCATCAGGGACGGCAGGGACGCCGTCGCCGGCATGCTCGCCGACCCGGCGTGCCTGGCCTGGTTCAAGCCCGCGATGCTCTCCGACAGCACCGAGTTCCCCAACGCCTTCCTCGGCGTCAACAAGGACGAGCACCTCGACCGGTGGAAGGGCATGCCCGCGGCGGGCAAGGCGGCGCTGCGCTGGCGCAGCGCCGTGCGGCTGAGCGCCGAGCTGCGCCGGGAGCTGCCCGAGCGGCAGCTCCTCACCGTCCGCTACGAGGACCTGGCGCACAAGCCCGCCGACACCCTCGCCGCGCTCACCGAGTTCCTGGAGACGCGCGTGTCCAGGATCGCGCTGTACGGCTCGCGCGTCCCCGAGGTCGGCGCCTGGCGGGCCCGGCTGCGACCGGCCGACCTGGAGCTGGTGGAGAAGGTCGCCCGGCAGGAGCTCACCCGGCTGGGCTATCTCCCGAGCTGAACTGGGTGCGGTAGAGCTCGGCGTAGTGGCCGCCGCGCGCCAGCAGCTCCTCGTGCCGGCCGCGCTCGGCCACGCGCCCGTCGTGCACGACGAGGATCTCGTCGGCCTCCCTGATCGTGGACAGCCGGTGGGCGATGACCAGCGACGTACGGCCGTGCAGGGCCGTCTTGAGCGCGAGCTGCACGGCCGCCTCGGACTCGGAGTCGAGGTGCGCGGTCGCCTCGTCGAGCACGACCACGCGCGGCGCCTTCAGCAGCAGCCTGGCCAGCGCGAGCCGCTGCTTCTCGCCGCCGGACAGCCGGTAGCCGCGGTCGCCGACGACGGTGTCGAGCCCGTCGGGCAGCCCCTCGACGAGGTCGCCGATCTGCGCGGCCCGCAGCGCGTCGCGGATCTCCTCCTCGCTCGCGCCGGGCCTGGCGTAGCGGAGGTTGGCCCCGATCGTGTCGTGGAACAGGTGGGCGTCCTGCATGACGACGCCGACGGTGTCGCGCAGCGAGTCGAGCGTGGCCTCGCGCACGTCGAGCCCGTTGATCCGGACGGCTCCCGCGTTGACGTCGTAGAGCCGGGAGACCAGGGAGGTGATGGTGGTCTTGCCCGCGCCGGAGTGGCCGACCAGCGCGATCATCTCGCCCGGCCGGGCGGTGAAGGAGACGCCCTTCAGCACCTCCTGCGACGGGCCCCCGGAGTCCTGGCGGGCCACCGACTCCAGGGAGGCGAGCGAGACCTCCTCGGCCGCCGGGTAGCGGAAGCGCACGTCGTCGAACTCGATGGTGACCGGGCCCTCGGGCACCGGACGCGCGCCGGGCCGCTCGGCGACCATCGGCTTGAGGTCGAGGATCTCGAAGACGCGGTCGAAGCTGACCAGCGCCGTCATCACGTCGACGTGCACGTTGGACAGGGACGTCAGCGGGCCGTACAGGCGCATCAGCAGGGCGGTCAGGGCCACCAGCGTGCCCAGCTCGAAGGCGCCGCCGACGGCGAGCACGCCGCCGATGCCGTAGACCAGCGCGGTGGCCAGGGCGGCGACCAGGCCGAGCGCGACCCGGAAGACCGTGCCGTACATGCCGACGGTCACGCCGACGTCGCGGACGCGCCCGGCCCGTGCGGCGTAGGTGGCCGCGTCGTCCTCGGGCCGGCCGTAGAGCTTGGCGACCATCGCGCCGGCCACGTTGAAGCGCTCGGTGGTGACCGAGCTCATCTCGGCGTCGAGCTGCATCTGCTCGCGGGTCAGCGCGGACATGCGCCGGCCGACGTACTTGGCGGGCACGATGAAGATCGGCAGCAGCACCAGCGCGACCAGCGTGACCTGCCACGACAGCGCCAGCATCGCGCCCAGCACCAGGACCAGGCTGACCACGTTGGACACCACGGACGACAGCGTGCTGGTCAGCGCCCGCTGGGCGCCGATCACGTCGCTGTTGAGCCTGCTGACCAGCGCGCCGGTCTGCGCCCGCATGAAGAAGGCCACCGGCATGCGCTGCACGTGGTCGAAGACCTCGGTGCGCAGGTCGTAGATGAGCCCCTCGCCGATGCGCGCGGAGAACCAGCGCTGCGCCAGCGTCAGCGCGGCGTCGACGACCGCCAGCGCGGCGATGGCCACGGCCAGGCCGATCACCACATTGGTGCGGCCGGTCAGGATGCCGTCGTCGATGATCGCCTTCATCAGCAGCGGATTGGCGACCACGATCACCGCCCCGGCCACCACGAGCAGCAGGAACGCCGCGATCTTCCTGGTGTGCGGGCGGGCGTGCCGGCCGATGCGCCGGACCGTGCCCGGCGCGATGCGCTGTTTGGTCACCGAGCCGTCACGGCGCAGCGACGTCCAGACCTGAGGGCCGAAGCCCCCTCCCATCATCGCCATACGGGGGATCCCTCCTCCTCCCCCGGATTCAGCGTCGCGAGGGCCTCCGGCGATTCCGCGATCCGCTCACGGCGAACCGGAGCCCCGCCTCCGGCCGCCGTCCTAACGCGGTCCGAACAGGGCTTTGATGCGCTTGGCCTGCTCCCTGCCCTCGGCCGCACTCTGCTCCTCCAGGGTGCGCGCCCGCGCCCCCTGGAGGAGGCGCTTCGTCGCCACCGCCGCGTCCCGGTTCGTCGACAGCAGCTCCGCGATCTTGTTCTGTACGGTCTTGTCCAGGTCGCCCCCGGCGACCACCTGCTCCGCGAGGCCGATGCGCATGGCCTCCTCGGCGTACACGTTCCTGGCGGTCAGGCAGATGTCGATCGCCTTGGCCAGTCCGACCAGCTCGACCAGCGGTTTGGTCCCCGTCAGATCCGGGACCAGGCCCAGTGCGGGCTCTTTCATGCAGAAGGTGACGTCGTCGGCCACGATCCGCAGGTCACAGGCGAGCGCGAGCTGGAACCCCGCGCCGATCGCGTGCCCCTGCACGGCCGCGATGGAGACGATCTCCGGGCGGCGCAGCCACAGGAAACCGTCCTGTGCCTGACGTATGCGCTGCTCGAAGGTCTCGCCGTCGGTTGCGGCGGCCGAGCTGAACGAGCCCTGTCCGGGCACTCCCTCCGGTGTGAACATCCGCAGGTCGATTCCTGCCGAGAAGGACGGTCCCTCACCTTTCACGACGACGACGCGCACCTGTTCGGGAAGGCTCTCCCCGATGCGAGCCAACGCCGACCATGTCGCGAACGTCTGGGCGTTGCGCTTTTCCGGCCGGTCCAGCGTGATCGTCGCTATCTCACCGTCCACCTCATAGCGAAGCCCGATCTCCGCCAGCCTTTCGGCAGAGACGTCCTCCGCGTTCCCCCCGCGCTGTGGTGCCTGTGCTTCCGCCATCGCCTGCTCCCTGTGTCCGGTCGCGCACGGGGTGCGCCACCAAGGCTGACCGTCGCGCCCGAGCTTACAGAATATGATTCTGGCTCGGGCGCGACAGCGGCTGACAAGGGACGGGCGGCTGCGGTCGCACGTTCCGAGGCAGCCGTCAGCGCTTGGACTTGCCTCGAGTCGCCCCGCCGCGCCCGCGCAGAGTCACGCCGGACTCGCTAAGGATGCGGTGGATGAACCCGTAAGACCGACCGGTCGAAGCGGCCAGGGCGCGGATGCTCTCGCCCTGCGCGTAGCGCTTCTTGAGATCGCCGGCCAGTTTTTCCCGGTCGGCCCCGGTGACCCGGGTGCCCTTCTTCAGTGTCTCGGCCACGAGTACCTCCTGTAGTGCCGGACTTCCGCAGCGTTACTCCGCCATGATCAGTCATTTCAGCGGGATCGGCTACCTACTCCACGGGAAAAGATCCGTACCCACTCAAATTAAGATCAGGCAAGTGCCACAAGATCGGAAAATTCGTCGCTCCACGCGTCTTCAGTTCCGTCAGGCAGCAAGATCACCCTATCCGGTGACAAGGCGTCAACGGCACCCTCGTCATGGGTGACGAGGACGATTGCTCCTGAATACGACCTCAGAGCGTTGAGAACCTGCTCGCGGCTGACCGGATCGAGGTTGTTCGTGGGCTCGTCGAGCAGCAGGACGTTGGCGCTCGACAGCACCAGGATGGCCAGCGCGAGCCGGGTCTTCTCGCCGCCGGACAGGACACCGGCGGGCTTGTCGACGTCGTCGCCGGAGAACAGGAAGGAGCCGAGGACCTTGCGCAACTCGGTGTCGGTGAACTCGCCGCCCGCCGAGCGCATGTTCTCCAGGAGCGTGCGGCCGGGGTCGAGGGTCTCGTGCTCCTGGGCGTAGTAGCCGACCTTCAGGCCGTGGCCGGGCCGCAGCTCACCGGTGTCGGGAGACTCGATGCCGCCGAGTATGCGCAGCAGCGTGGTCTTGCCGGCGCCGTTGAGGCCGAGGATGACGACCCTGTGACCTCGGTCGATGGCCACGTTGACGTCGGTGAACACCTCCAGGGAGCCGTAGGACTTCGACAGGCCCTCGGCCGTGAGCGGCGTGCGGCCGCACGGCAGGGGCTCGGGGAAGCGCAGGCGGGCGACCTTGTCGCTCTGGCGCTCCTCCTCGGTGCCGGCCAGCAGCCGGTGGGCGCGGCGCATCATGTCCTGGGCCGCCTTGGCCTTGGTGGCCTTGGCGCGCATCTTGTCGGCCTGGGCCAGCAGCGCGCCCGCCTGCTTCTCGGCGTTGGCGCGCTCGCGCTTCCTGCGCTTCTCGTCGGTCTCGCGCTGGGCCAGGTAGGCCGTCCAGCCGACGTTGTAGTGGTCGATCACCGAACGGTTGGCGTCGAGGTGGAGGACCTTGTTGACCGTGGCTTCAAGAAGGCCGACGTCGTGACTGATGATCACCAAGCCACCTTGATGAGATCGCAAAAAATCACGAAGCCACCCGATTGAGTCCGCATCTAGGTGGTTTGTCGGCTCGTCGAGAAGGAGAGTTTCCGCTCCGCTGAAAAGAATTCGCGCCAATTCCACGCGGCGCCGCTGACCGCCGGAAAGCGTTTGCAACGTCTGGCCGAGGACCCGGTCGGGCAGACCGAGGCTGGAGGCGATGGAGGCGGCCTCGGACTCGGCCGCGTAGCCGCCGAGCACGTGCATCTGGTCTTCGAGCCTGCCGTACTGCTTGACGGCCTTCTCGCGGGTGCGCTCGTCGGCGGAGGACATGCCGACCTCGGCCTCGCGCAGCTTGCGCAGGACCTCGTCGAGGCCGCGCGCGGACAGGATGCGGTCGCGGGCCAGCACCTGAAGGTCACCCGTACGGGGGTCCTGGGGCAGGTAGCCGATGCTGCCGGAGGAGGTGACCGCGCCCGCGGCGGGCAGCGCCTCCCCCGCGAGCACCTTGGTGAGGGTGGTCTTGCCTGCGCCGTTGCGGCCGACCAGACCTATCTTGTCGCCGGGGTTGACCCGGAAGGAGGCGTTCTCGATGAGCAGGCGCGCGCCCGCGCGCAGCTCGATGTCATTGGCGATGATCATGTTGGCGGACACTCCCGAGCTAGGAAACGAGGATTGGGCGTGCGACCGCCGGTCAATCGGGAGTATGCATACAGATCAGTGTAGGGCCCCCGTGCCAGGCGCTACCTCTGCTTATAGGGGCTCCAGGTGCCCTCCGGTACGCGTGGGACAGGGGCCGTCAGCCCGGCAGCGACGTCGCGGCCCCGGCGGCCATCCCGTCGAGCATGAGGTGCAGGTACTTCTCCGGACGGGCGGCCACGGGGGCGGGCAGCCCGTCGGGGTGGCAGGTGAAGACGTTGAGCAGGCTGACGACGTCCTCCCAGGTCACGTCGGGACGCATGCCGCCCTCGGCCTGGGCCCGGCGGACGAGCCCCTGGAGCAGCCCCAGCCAGCGCTCCTTGCTCTCGGCGAACTCCGCCGTGCCCGCGATCTCCTCCTGCGGCAGGTGGGCCAGCGCGGCGGCCAGCGCGACGCGGCCGGGGGCGGCGGCCCACAGCACGAAGCCCCGCAGCGCGCTCCAGGCGTCCCGCTCGCCGTCGACGGCGTGCTCCAGGGCCTCGGCCAGCGACTGGACGTAATGCTCGCCCAGCGCGGCGATGAGCGCGTCGCGGTCGGGGAAACGGCGGTAGAGGGTGCCGACGCCGACGCCGGCCTGCCGGGCGATGAGCTCCATGGGCGCGTTGACGCCGCGCTCGGCCATCACCCGGGCGGCCGCGTCGAGGATCTTGACCAGGTTCCTTCTGGCGTCCGCGCGCACGTCCCGACCTCCTAAGTGGACGAATTGTTTCCGCTTAGTGTACCGTCCGAGCAAGCGGACGAAGAGATTCCACTTAGGAGACCATCATGATCGTGATCACCGGCGCGACCGGTTCCATCGGCCGGGCCCTGGTCGCCCAGCTCGCCGGCCGGGACGTGCTCGCGGTCTCGCGTACGCCCGCCGACCTGGGCGCACGGCACGCCGTCGGCGACTTCACCCGGCCGGAGACGATCGGCGGGCTGCTGTCCCCCGGCGACCGGCTGTTCCTCAACAGCTCGCCGTTCCCCGGGTTCGCCGAGCGCCTCAACGAGGTCATCGACCTGGCCGCCGAGGCGGGCGTGGCGCAGATCGTCGAGGTCTCCGTACGCGACGCCGCCCCCGGCGCCGCGCTCAGCGCCGGACCCCACGGCGAGGTCGACGAGCACCTGCGGGCCTCCGGCGTGCCGCACGCCGTCCTGCAGCCGACCGGGTTCATGCAGAACCTGCTCGGCGAGGTGCGCGGCGACCGCTTCCACGGCTCCTGGGGCACCGGCGGGATGAACTACATCGACGCCAGGGACATCGCCGCGGTGGCCGCCGCCCTGCTGACCCGACCGGTGGGCGAATCGGGCTCGTACCTGCTGACCGGGCCCGAGTCGCCCACCCACGAGGAGATCGCGGCGACGATGACCGGCGTGCTCGGGCGTCCCGTCTCCTACGTGGACCTGCCGGTGCCCGAGATGGCCGCGCGGCTGGCCGGGCAGGGGATCCCGGAGCCGTTCGCCACCGAGCTGGCCACCACGCAGGCGACGCTGAGCCGGACCGGCTGGGCGGAGATCACCACGACCGTCGAGGAGGTCACCGGCCGCCCGCCGCGCACCCTGGCCGCCTTCGTCGCCGACCACGCCGACGCCTTCCTCCCGGCGTCCTGACCGCTTGGTCGAACCCTCGGGGCTCAGGACGGGTCGATCACCCGGATCCGGACGGCCCGGAACCGGGCGGGCGCGTCGCGCAGGACCGCGAGCCTCGGGTCGGGCACCACCAGGAACGGCTCGCTCTCCAACGCGAACACCGGCGCGAGCCGCCGGTCGCCGCGCAGCGCGTCGACCGCCCGCCGGTCGCCGCCGAGCACCACCGCCTCCAGCTCCCCGAGCGCCGGCAGGAGCACCCGCACCGCCGTCTCCGCCGCGCTGTCGAACGCCTGGGCCGCCTGCTTCTGCCGCCTCCTTGCGAAGCGCTGCTGCGACCACCCGCCGGCCGCCGTACGGCCCTGCACCAGCCGGGAGCCGACCTTGGAGTCCAGCAGGTCGGCGCCGTGGAACACCCCGGCCGCGTAACCGCCGAGCCGCACCAGCAGCACGCCCACCCGCCGCGCGGCCTGCGCGTGCGCGACCAGCCTGGTGACGTGCGGCGGGCCGGGGGTCATGGGCGGGAACGGCACGTGCAGCTCGGCCAGCGCGCCGTCGGCGGCGGTCAGGCGCACCACGCGGTCGTCGCCGGCGGCCTCGAAGGGCCCGTGGCGGCCGGCGAACCCGTCGATCCAGGGGTGCACGCGCTCGGGCGGCACCGTGACCCAGCGGCCGCCGCCTCTGGCCGGACGCGCGCTCATGCGGGAAGGGTAACCGAACGACATTCCCTTCACGAGAAGGGGGGAACTATAGCGGAAATGTCGGTGAACTTCGTTTCGGGGGGCTTCTGCCGTAACTGTGCCGGTCGGATCATCTGAACGTGTCCTCCCTGCTCACCAGCCCCGTAGTGGATCTCGACAACGGGGCCGTCATCGCGCAGCCCGCCGTCGTCGACCCGGCGGGCGTTCTGCGGGCGGCTCCGCTGCCCATGGTGCTGCCACTGCCCCTGCACGTGGTGCTCTCGGGCGCCGGGGCGCTGGCGCCGCTCCACGAGGCCCTGCGGCGGGCGGGCAGGCATCCTCGTGAGGCGATCCTGATGCTCACCGGAACGTGCCAGGAGCGCGACCGCCGCCTGCTGAAGGTCGGCCTCGACGGGCTGCGCACGATCGGCTACCTGCTGGGCTTCGCCGACGTGGGCGCGGGCGGCCCGGCGCTGGACGTCGTCACCGACTCCGCGCCGTACCTGCTGGCGCTGGACGAGGAGCTGGTGACCAGGTTGCCGGGCGACCACCGGGCGGCGGCGGTGGCGCGCGCGGTGGTGACGCTGGCCCGCGGGATCGGCGCGCACGTGCTGGCCCCGGGCGTGGAGCGCGAGGGGCAGGTGGCGGTGGCCCGCGGCCTGGGCGTGCGCCTGGCCCACGGCCCGCTGCTGGCGCCCGGCCCCGACGGCAAGATCCGGGTGCCGCTCCCGGTGGCCGACGAGTCGCCGGACACGCTGATGCTCGGCCCGCGCGTGCAGGAACTGCTGATCCCGGCGGTGACGCTGCCGGCCGGGGCCAAGGCGGAGGAGGTCGTGGCGGCGTTCGGGCACGAGCCCACGATCACCAGCGTGATCCTGGTGGACGAGTACCAGCGCCCCAAAGGCAGCCTCGACCGCAGCCGCTTCCTGCTGTCCTTCGCCGCCCGGTACGGGCACGCCCTGCACGGCGCCAAGCCGGCCCAGCGCCTGGCCGACCCGCCGCGCACGGTCCCGAGGACGACCCCCGCCATCGCCGCCATGCAGGCCGCCGGCCGGGACGCGGCCCGCATCTACGACGACCTGGTGGTCACCGACGAGCTCAACCGCTGCCTGGGCATCGTCCGGGTGTCGGACCTGATCCGCCAGATCGCCGCCATGCGGACGTGAGCCCCCGCCGGCCCTGCCGCGGCTAGACCCAGCCCTGCGCCCTGGCCCGCCGCACGGCCTCGATGCGGTTGCGCGCGTGCGTCTTCTGGATGGCCGAGGACAGGTAGTTGCGCACGGTGCCCTCCGACAGGTGCAGGCGCCGGGCGATGTCCCCGATCGTGGAGCCGTCGGCGGCGGCGGCCAGCACGTCGCGCTCGCGCGCCGACAGCGGGTTCGGCCCCGCGCTCAGCGCCGCCGCGGCCAGCCCCGGGTCGATGACCCGCTCCCCCGCCTGCACCCGGCGGATGGCCGCCGCGAGGTCCTTGGCCGGGCTGTCCTTGACCAGGAACGCCACCGCCCCCGCCTCCATCGCGGTACGCAGGTAGCCGGGCCGCCCGAACGTGGTCAGGATCATCACCCGGCAGCCCGGCACCCGGGCGGCGATCTCGGCGGCGGCGGTGAGGCCGTCCTTGCCGGGCATCTCGATGTCCAGCAGCGCGATGTCGGGGGTCGCGGCCAGCGCGACGGCGACGGCCTCGTTTCCGTCGGCGGCCTCGCCGACCACCTCGATGTCGGGCTCCAGGCCGAGCAGTGAGGCCAGCGCGCCGCGGATCATGCCCTGGTCCTCGGCCAGCATCACCCGGATCACGCGGCCGTCCCCACCTTGGCCGGCACGAGCACCCGCAGCCGGAACCCGCCCTTGGGCGCGCCGCCGGCCTCCATGGTGCCGCCCGCGCCCGTCACCCGTTCGCGCAGGCCGCTGAGCCCGCTGCCGGTGCCCTGCGGCTCGCCGCCGCGTCCGTCGTCCATGATCTCAAGGGTGGCGTGTTCGCCGTCGTACGTCACCTGGATCTCGCAACGGGCGGCCCGCGCGTGCCGGACGACGTTGGTGACGCCCTCGCGCACCGCCCAGCCGAACAGTCCGTCGAGCAGGTCGGGCAGCGGCGTGCCTGACACCCGCACCTCGGCCAGCACGCCCGCCGCCCGCAGCACCGACCGGGCGCCGTCGAGCTCCTCCGACAGGCTGCGCTGCCGGTAGCCGGTGACCGCCTCGCGCACCTCCACCAGCGCCTGCCTGGCGACGGACTCGATGTCGGCGATCTCCTGCCGCACCTGCGGCGACTCCTCGGCCAGCCGCCCGGCCAGCTCGCTCTTGAGCACGATCAGCGACAGGCTGTGGCCGAGCAGGTCGTGCAGGTCGCGGGCGATGCGCAGGCGCTCCTCCGTGGCCGCCAGCCTGGCCACCTCGCCCTGCGCCTCGTGCAGCCTCAACGTCAGCACCCTGCTGTTGCGGATGCTGATGAACAACACGCCCAGCGTGACGACCTGCAGCCCCAGGACGACGACGCCGGCGAACTCGTCGCCGGTCAGCACCCCGGCCGCCACCACCACCGCCAGGTTCACGCCCACCCCGGCCAGCGCCCAGGCGGGCGGGAGGGTGAACCCGTAGAGCACGACCGTGTAGACGGGCAGGGTGAGCCAGGCGCCGCCGAAGGCGAACGCGCTGACCACCGCGATCACCGCGGTCACCCCGAGCAGGGGGAAGGTGGCGCGCGAGCGCTCGTGGAAGCTCTTGGCGCTGATCACCGTGGCGGCGAAGCAGCCGACGAACGCGACCAGCGCCACGGCCCCCCAGACCGCGCGGGCGCCCGTGACGCCGCCCGCGACGATCTCGGCGATCGGGAAGACGAGGTAGACCATGCCGACGGACATCCCGAGCAGCCGCCGCCTGGGCGACGGCCGCCCGTCGCCGAAGTGCAGCTTGTCGGCGAAACTCATGCCCGAACAGTAGCCCGGCGGTAGAGGTAGGCGGCAGCCCCGCCCAGGACGACCGCCCATCCGCCGACCACCAGCACGTCGGTCAGCGCGACGCCGTTCCCGGCGACGATGCTCCAGCCGAGGCTCGCGTAGTGGTAGGAGGGCATGACGTCGGCCACGGTCCGCATGGTGTCGCCGAACACCTCGGGCGGGAACCACAGGCCGCCCGCGATGGCCAGGACGAACATGCAGATCATCGCGGCCGGCTGTGCGGCGTCGGCGGTCAGCAGCGACCCGATCGCCAGGCCCAGCGCGATGAACGGGATCGTCCCCAGCCACATGGCCAGCAGCAGCGGCACCCACCGGCCGACCGGCATCGACACGCCCTGCTGGACGATCCCGACGACGGCCACCAGCAGCAGCGAGGGCAGCACGAGCAGCATGGCGGTGCCGAGCTTGGTGGCGATGATCATCCAGTTCGGCAGCGGGGTGATCTGGAGCTGGCGCAGCCAGCCGGACTGCCGTTCGGTCGCCCACGGCACCGCCGAGCTCATCATCGACGAGGCCAGCGCCCCGTAGGCGGCCATGGAGACCATCAGCACGACGCTGTAGCTCACTCCGGCGCCGTCGGTCTGCTTGCCGTAGATGTTGGCGTTGATCAGGTACAGCACGACCGGGAAGATGACCACGAAGATGATGTAGCGCCGGTTGCGCAGCATGCGCATCGCCTCGGTCTTGGCGTAGAACAACATCAGGACTCCCTGGTGAGCGCGAGGAAGGCGTCTTCGAGGTCGGCGCCGGTGAGCTGGAGACCCCGTACGTCGAGCTCGGTGCCCCGGAACAGGGCGGCCACGGTCGCGTCGGGGTCGGAGGTGTGCAGCGTGGCGGTGCCGGCGGCGACCTCGACGGCGGTGACGCCGGGCAGCCGGTCGAGCCCGGCCGCGGGCTGGTCGCCCAGGGTGAAGCGGACGACCTGCCCGCCCACGCCCGCCTTGATCTCGGCGGCGGTGCCGTCGGCGGCCAGCCGGCCGCGGGCGATGACGATCACCCGGTCGGAGTGCTCGTCGGCCTCCTCCAGGTAGTGGGTGGCGAACAGCACGGTCCTGCCGCCGGCGGCGTAGTCGTGCATGCTGGCCCAGAACCGCAGCCTGGACTCCACGTCCATGGCCGCGGTCGGCTCGTCGAGCAGCAGGATCTTCGGCGCGCCTGCGATGGCCAGGGCGAACCTGACGCGCTGCGTCTGGCCGCCGGACAGCTTGTTCGCGCGCCGCTTGACCAGGTCCGACAGGTCGGCCAGCTGGAGGATCTCGGCCAGCGGCAGCGGGTCGGGGTAGAGCCGGCGGACGAGGTCGATGAGTTCCTTGACCGACAGCTCGGGGATGAGGGCGCCGTTCTGGAGCATCGCGCCCAGCTCGCCGGAGCGCACCGCGTGGTCGGGCGTGCGGCCGTGGATGGTGATCGTGCCGCTGCTGGGACGCAGCAGGCCGAGCAGCATGTTGATCGAGGTTGACTTGCCCGCGCCGTTGGGCCCGAGCAGGGCCACGGTCTTGCCCGGCTCGATGGCGAGCGAGAGGTCGTCGACGGCAAGCACGTCCCCGTAGCGCTTGCTGACCTGGTCGAACACGATGGCGTTCATGTCAGCAAACGCTACGGGCGCGGCTTTTCCCCCGTTAGTGTGATCCTTCCGGGGTTGGCCGTGACATTTGTCAGAGGCGGCAGGCGTAGATGTCGGTGACCAGGATGGCCCGCGCGCCGATGTCCCAGAGCTGGTCCATCACCTGCTGGTGGCCCTTGCGCCGGACCATGGCCCGGACGGCGACCCAGCCCTCGCGGTGGAGCGGCGAGACCGTGGGCCCCTCCATGCCGGGCGTGAGGGCGATGGCCTCCTCGATGCGCTCGGCGCGGATGTCGTAGTCCATCATGACGAAGTCGCGGGCGTGCACGACGCCCTGGAGACGGCGGACGAGCTGGCCCATGCCCGGCGTCTCCGGCGCGCTCTGCCGCTTGATCAGCACACCCTCCGAGCGCATGATCGGCTCGCCGAACACCTCCAGGCCGACGTTGCGCAGCGTGGTGCCGGTCTCCACGACGTCGGCGACCGCGTCGGCCACGCCGAGCCGGATCGCGGTCTCGACGGCGCCGTCGAGCTTGATCACGCGGGCGTCGACGCCCTGGTCGGACAGGTACTTGTCGAGCAGCCCCGCGTAGGAGGTGGCGATGCGCTGCCCGTCGAGGTCTTTGACCGACGACATCGTGCCCGCCCTGGCGGCCAGGCGGAAGGTGGAGCCGCCGAAGCCGAGCGGCATGATCTCCTCGACCGGCGCGCCGGAGTCGATCAGCATGTCTCGGCCGGTGATGCCGAGGTCGAGGGTGCCCTCCCCGACGTAGACGGCGATGTCGCGGGGACGCAGGAAGAACAGCTCGCAGCCGTTGTCCTCGTCGACGACGACGAGCTCCTTGCTGTCCCTGCGGGACCGGTAGCCGGCCTCCTTGAGCATGTTCTGGGCGGCTTCGCTGAGCGCGCCCTTGTTCGGTACGGCCAGACGCAGCATGTTCGGGTCTTCTTCCTCACTCATGGTCGATGGGACGCCGGGGCGGGCGCGAGGCGCCCTAGAGATGCTTGTACACCTCGTCGAGCCCGATGCCCTTGGCGATCATGAGCACCTGCACGTGGTAGAGGAGCTGGGAGATCTCCTCCGCCGCCCTGTCGTTCGACTCGTGCTCGGCGGCCATCCAGCTCTCGGCGGCCTCCTCGACGACCTTCTTGCCGATGGCATGCACGCCGGCGTCGAGCGCGGCCACGGTGCCCGAGCCCGCGGGCCTGGTACGCGCCTTGTCTGACAGCTCGGCGAACAGCTCTTCGAAGGTCTTCATGGTCTCTCTCGTCGGTCGGGTGGCGTGCCTGACAAGCCTAGTCTGCGCGCGGCGGTGACGACGCCCGGAGTCCGCCACGCGAGACGGCCGCTTCCTGCCCGTCGTACGGGCGCCGCTTGATCTCCAGAAGGCCGTTCTAGGCTGGTGGTCATGGACATCGCGACCGTGGGCAAGCTCTGGGACGCCGATCCCGGCTGGCTCAACACCCCTTCGTACGGCCTTCCGCCCCGTCCGGCGTTCGAGGAGTTGCAGGCCGTGCTCACCGAGTGGCGGCACGGCAGCGGCGACTGGACGCCCTGGGACGCCTCGGTCGGCCGGGCCCGCACGGCCTTCGCCCACCTGGTCGGCGCCGACCCGGCCGACGTGACGGTCGGCTCGACGGTGTCGCAGATCATGTCCACGGTGGCGACCGCGCTGCCGCCGGGGGCACGGGTGCTGGTGCCGGAGATCGAGTTCACCAGCAACCTGTTCCCGTGGGCGGTGGCGGCCGAGGTCGAGACCGTGCCCGCCGAGCGCCTGGCCGACGCCGTCACGAGCCGGATCGACGCCGTCGCCTTCAGCCTCGTGCAGTCGGCCACCGGCTACGTGACGCCCCTGCACGACGTCGTCGCCGCCGCCCGCGCCCACGACGCGCTGGTCATCGCCGACGGCTCCCAGTCGTGCGGGTGGCTGCCGGTGTCGGTGGCCGACGGGATCGACGTGCTGGCGTGCGCGGCGTACAAGTGGCTCATGGCGCCGCGCGGGGCCGCGTTCGGGTACCTGTCGCCCCGGGTGCGCTCCCTCATGCGCCCGCTGGCGGCCAACTGGTACGCCGGCGACGATCCGGGCGGCTCCTACTACGGGCCGCCGCTGCGGCTGGCCGCCGACGCCCGCGCCTTCGACCTGTCGCCGGCCTGGTTCTGCTACCTCGGCGCGGCGCCCGCGCTCGAACTGCTCAACGAGATCGGTCCCCAGCGCGTCCACGAGCACAACGTGGGGCTGGCCAACCGGTTCAGGGCCGGGCTGGGGCTGGAACCGTCCGACTCGGCGATCGTGTCGGTGGAGGCGCCGGGCGAGCGGCTGGCCGCGGCCGGCATCCGCGCCGCGGTGCGCGCCGGCCGGGTCCGCGCGGGTTTCCACGTCTACAACACCACGGACGACGTCGACCGCGCTCTTGAGGTCCTGACCTCGTAGAACGTCCGGGAACGACGAAGCCCGCCGCCCCTCCCCCGTGGGAGGTGCGACGGGCCCGGTCGTTCAGGCAGGGTCAGGCGGGATCAGCGCTCGAAGCGGCGGCCGCCGTTGTTGCGGCGGAACCCGCCGTTGCCGCGCTCCTCGGAACGGAAGCCGCCGCCGGAGCGGAAGCCGTCGCGGGGGGCGCGCTCGTCGGAGCGGGCGGGCCGGTCACGGTCGCCCGAGAACGGGCGGCCACGGTCGGCGCCGAAGCGGCCGCGGTCGTCGGAGCGGAAACCGGCGCCGCCGCCGCGCTGGCCGTCACGGAACCCGCCGCCACGCGGTCCCTCGGACCGGTAGCCGCGGTCGTCCTGACGGAACGGGCGGTCGTCGGAACGGAAGCCACCACGGTCGTCCTGACGGGCAGGACGGTCGTCGGAACGGAAGCCACCACGGTCGTCCTGACGGGCAGGACGGTCGTCGGAACGGAAACCGCCGCGGTCGTCCTGACGAGCGGGACGGTCGTCGGAGCGGAAACCGCCGCGCGGCCGGTCGCCGCGCCTGCGGTCGTCGCCGAACGTGCGCGGCTCGCCGGAGCGCTGCCCGCCGCCGAACGGCCGCTCGCCCTCGGCGTGCCGGCGCGGACGACGGTCCTCGCCACCGGACTCCTCGTGGCGGCGCGGACGGCGGTCGTCGCCGCCGGCGAAGGTGCCCTCCTCGTGCCGGCGCGGACGGCGCTCGCCGTCGAACTCGCGGCGCGGACGACGCCCGCCCCGGCGCTCGGCGCCGCCGTGACCGCCCTCGCGGCGCGGGCGCAGCGGCTTGCGCACGTCGGGCTCCCACACGGGGATGGCCTCGCCGCTCGGGATCCTGGCCCCGGTCACCTCGGCCAGCCGGGGGTGCCCCGGGGTGGCCTTGAGCCGGAACGGGTGGATGCCGGCGCGCCTGGTCAGGGCGTCGGTCGAGCGGCGCTCGTTGGGCAGCACCAGGGTGACGACGGTGCCCTTCTCGCCCGCGCGGGCGGTACGGCCGCCGCGGTGCAGGTAGCTCTTGTGGTCCTGCGGCGGGTCGACGTGCAGCACCAGGCTGATGTTGTCGACGTGGATGCCGCGGGCCGCGACGTCGGTGCAGACCAGCACGTTGATCGAGCCCTCGCGGAACTCGGCCAGGATGCGGGTGCGCTGGTTCTGGCGCTTGCCGCCGTGCAGGCCGCCGGCCTTGATGCCGACCCGGGCGAGCTGCTTGCACAGCCGGTCGACGCCGTGCTGGGTGCGGACGAAGATGATCGTACGGCCCTCGCGGTTGGCGATCTCGGCCGTGACGTCGAACTTGTCGTCACGCGTGACCTGCATCACGTGGTGCTCCATGGTGTCGACCGGGGAGGTCGCCGGGGCCACGGAGTGGGTGATCGGGTCCTTGAGGAAGCGGCGCACCAGCTTGTCGACGTCGCCGTCGAGGGTGGCCGAGAACAGCAGCCGCTGCCCGTCGGTCGGGGTCTGGGCCAGCAGCTCGGTGACGACGGGGAAGAAGCCGAGGTCGCACATGTGGTCGGCCTCGTCGAGGACGGAGACCTCGACCTGCGCCAGCGAGCACTCGCCCTGCCGGATCAGGTCGCCCAGGCGGCCCGGGGTGGCGATCACAATGTCGACGCCGCGGCGCAGTGCCTCGATCTGCTTGCCCATGGACATGCCGCCCACGACGACCTTCATCCGCAGCCCGAGGCCGCGTCCGAGCGGTTCGAGCGCGTCGTGCACCTGAAGGGCCAGCTCACGGGTGGGCACAAGGATCATCGCGCGCGGGTGGCCGGCGGCGGGCCGCACCCCCGCGATGCGAGCCATGGTCGGCAAACCGAAGGCCAGGGTCTTGCCCGAGCCGGTCTGGCCACGGCCCAGGACGTCATGGCCGGCGAGCACGTCGGGGATCGTCGCACTCTGGATGGGGAACGGGCTGTCGATGCCCTGCTTGGCCAGACCGCTGATGAGCGGCTTGGGAAGGCCGAGCAGTTCGAACTCCGACGGGCCCGTCTCGGGGGCGGTCTCGTCGAGCGCGGGCATGACAGAGTCAAGCATGGTCACGAAATTCGTGCCTTTCAGTCGAAGTGGCGCGTCACTTCTGCGAAAGGACGAGCCGGGACATACGGCCTGATGCCGTACACGTTGCATTACGCCCGCCATCGAGGCGGGACTTCACAGGGGGGATACACCGGGGCACCGGCCGCAGGCGGCGCGATGACGCGAGATGAGGCGTCTGGTGTATACCTGGTGCCAACGCCGGGGATGTTATCGGATATTCCCTGGCTGGGTACGGACCTTCCGAAACCCTTCCTTGGCACACTGAAACGGCTGACGCCCAACGCCAGCCGTAACAGCTAGAAAGATCAGACGTTGAAGCCTAGCATACGGAGCTGCTCACGCCCCTCGTCGGTGATTTTGTCCGGGCCCCACGGCGGCAGCCAGACCCAGTTGATCTTCACGTCGGAGACCATGCCCTCCAGGGCGGAGTGGGCCTGGTCCTCGATGACGTCGGTCAGCGGGCAGGCCGCGCTGGTCAGCGTCATGTCGATGGTGGCCACCGGCTGACCGGCGTCGGACGGGTCGAGGTTGAGCCCGTAGATCAGCCCCAGGTCGACGACGTTGATGCCGAGCTCGGGGTCGACGACGTCTTTGAGCGCCTCCATGACCTCTTCGACGGTGGTGTCACCGTCGAAGCCGGTCGGAGTCTCCACAGGCTTGCTCATTGGGCACTCCTCACCACAGCGTCCTTGTAGGCCATCCACGACAGCAGCGCGCACTTGACGCGCGCCGGGAACTTGGCCACGCCCGCGAACGCCACCGCGTCCCCGAGCACTTCCTCGTCGGCCTCGACCTGCCCCCGGCCCTGCATGAGCCGGGTGAACTCGTCGACCACCGACAGCGACTCCTCGACCGTCGAGCCGGTGGCCAGCTCGTGCAGTACGGAGGCGGCCGCCTGGCTGATCGAGCAGCCCTGGCCGTCGTAGGAGACGTCTTCGATCTTACCGGCGTCGCCCACCCTGACCCGCAGCGTGATCTCGTCGCCGCACGTCGGGTTCACGTGGTGAACCTCGGCGTCGTACGGCTCGCGCAGCCCCCGCCCCTGCGGGTGCTTGTAGTGTTCCAGGATCAGCT
This sequence comes from Nonomuraea sp. NPDC005692, assembly GCF_040631115.1. Lineage (NCBI taxonomy): Bacteria > Bacillati > Actinomycetota > Actinomycetes > Streptosporangiales > Streptosporangiaceae > Nonomuraea > Nonomuraea sp. NPDC005692. Next base: position 49,164 of record NZ_JBEXYU010000032.1, read on the forward strand.
CCTGGTACATCGACTCGCCGATCATGGCTATGCGAACACCTTCTGAACGTGATGGAGGCCGCGCACCAGGGCGTCGATCTCGCCCGTGGTGTTGTACAGGTAGAACGACGCCCGCGTGGTCGCCGGTATTCCGAAGCGCAGGTGCAGCGGGCGCGCGCAGTGGTGCCCGACGCGGACGGCGACCCCGAACTGGTCGTCCAGGATCTGCCCCACATCGTGGGGGTGTATGCCTTCCAGCGTGAACGACAGCGTGCTGCCGCGCTGGTCGAGGGAGTCGGGCCCGATCAGGCGCAGCGACGGCACCTCGCGCAGGGCGTCGAGGGCGTAGGCCGTCAGCGAGCGCTCGTGCGCCTCGATGGCGTCCATGCCGACCGCGGTGAGGTAGTCGACCGCCGCGCCCAGGCCGATGGCCTCGACGATGGGCGGCGTGCCGGCCTCGAACTTGTGCGGGATCGGCGCGTACGTCGAGCGGTCCATCCAGACCGCCTCGATCATCTCGCCGCCGCCCAGGAACGGCGGCATGGCCTCCAGCAGCTCGGTACGGCCCCACAGCACGCCGATGCCCGAAGGGCCGACCATCTTGTGACCGGTGAAGGCCACGAAGTCGGCGCCCAGCGCGGCCATGTCCACCGGGTGGTGCGGCACGGACTGGGAGGCGTCGAGCATGATCAGCGCGCCGACCTCGTGCGCCCGCGCGGCCACCGCGGTGACCGGGTTGACCGTGCCGAGCACGTTCGACTGGTGGGCGATCGAGACGATCTTCGTCCGCTCGGTGACGACGGCCGGGTCGAAGTCGAGCCGCCCGTCGTCGGTGACGCCGAACCACTTCAGCGTCGCACCGGTGCGCTGCGCGAGCATCTGCCACGGCACGATGTTGGAGTGGTGCTCCATCTCGGAGATGACGATCTCGTCGCCGGGGCCGAGGGTGAAGCGGGGGTCGGTGTTGGCGGGGTTGCCGAAGGAGTAGGCCACGAGGTTGAGGGCCTCGGAGGCGTTCTTGGTGAAGATCACCTCATCGCGCGAGCCCGCCCCGACGAACGCCGCCACCTTGTCGCGCGCGCTCTCGTACGCCTCGGTCGACTCCGAGCCGAGCACGTGCATGGCCCGTCCGACGTTGCTGTAGTGCAGCGCCAGGTGGTCGCGCATGGTGTCGATGACCTGGTTGGGCTTCTGCGAGGAGTTGCCCGAGTCGAGGTAGACGAGCGGGCGCCCGTCGGGCAGCTCGCGGGAGAAGACCGGGAAGTCCTTCCTGATCTTCTCCACGTCAAAGCTGGTGGAAGTCATGCAGATGCCTTCGTGTACTGCTCGTAGCCCTCGGCCTCGAGCTTGTCGGCCAGCTCCGGCCCGCCCTCCTCGACGATCCGGCCGCCGGCGAAGACGTGCACGAAGTCGGGCTTCACGTAGCGCAGGATGCGGGTGTAGTGGGTGATCAGCAGCACGCCGGTCTCACCCGTGGAGCGGAAGCGGTTGATGCCCTCGGAGACCACCCGCAGCGCGTCGACGTCGAGGCCGGAGTCGGTCTCGTCGAGCACCGCGATCTTCGGCTTGAGCAGCTCGAGCTGGAGGATCTCGTGGCGCTTCTTCTCACCGCCGGAGAAGCCCTCGTTGAGGTTGCGCTGGGCGAAGGCGGCGTCGATGGACAGCGCGTCCATGCCGGCCTTGAGGTCTTTGGCGAACTCGCGCAGCTTGGGCGCCTCGCCGCGGACCGAGGTGACGGCCGAGCGCAGGAAGTTCGACACCGACACGCCGGGGACCTCGACCGGGTACTGCATGGCGAGGAACAGGCCGGCGCGGGCGCGCTCGTCGACCGACAGCTCCAGCAGGTCGACGCCGTCGAGCAGCACCTGGCCGCCGGTGATCGTGTACTTGGGGTGACCGGCGATCGCGTAGGCGAGGGTGGACTTGCCCGAGCCGTTGGGGCCCATGATGGCGTGCGTCTCGCCGGACTTCACCGTCAGGTTGACGCCGCGCAGGATTTCCTTGTCCTCGACGGCGACCTTGAGGTCACGGATCTCTAGGGTGGACACGTTTATGACTCCTTCGAGAGCGAGACGAGGACGTCGTCGCCGTCGATCTTGACTGTGTAGACGTTCACGGGCTTGGTGGCGGGCGGGCCGGTGGGCTTGCCGGAGCGCACGTCGAAGCACGAGCCGTGCAGCCAGCACTCCAGGGTGCCGTCGTAGACCTCGCCCTCGCTGAGCTTCACCTCGGCGTGGGAGCAGACGTCGTGCAGGGCGAAGACGTCGGCGCCCTTGCGCACCAGCGCCACCGGGGTCTCCCCGACCTCGACGCCGATGACGCCGCCGTCGGGGATGTCGGCGACCTGGCAGACCTTCTCGAAACTCATCGCGCGAGCTCCGCCTCCACCGCGGCCAGCACGCGGTCGCGGATCTCCTCGATCTGGATCTTCTCGATGAGCTGGCCGAGGAAGCCCCTGATGACCAGGCGGCGGGCCTCGTCGTAGGGGATGCCGCGGGCCTGGAGGTAGAAGATGTGCTCGTCGTCGAGGCGGCCCGAGGCCGAGGCGTGCCCGGCTCCGGCAACCTCGCCGGTGAGGATCTCCAGGTTGGGGACCGAGTCGGCGCGGGCGCCGTCGGTGAGGATGAGGTTGCGGTTGAGCTCGTAGGTGTCGGTGCCCTCGGCCTCGACCCTGATGATCACGTCGCCGATCCAGACGGCGTGCGCGTCCTGCCCCTGCAGAGCGCCGCGGTAGTCGACGTTGCTCTTGCAGTTGGGCTGGGAGTGGTCGACCAGGAGGCGGTGCTCCAGGTGCTGGCCGGCGTCGACGAAGTAGACGCCGGACATGTCGGCGTCGCCGCCGGGCGCGGTGTAGGCCACGCTGGGCGAGAGCCGGACCAGGTCGCCGCCGAGTGTCACCACGAAGCTGCGGAAGGTCGCGTCCTTGGCGAGCTGGGCGTGGTGGTGGGAGACGTGGACGGCGTCGTCGTCCCAGTCCTGGAGGCTGACGACCCTGAGGTTGGCACCGTCGCCGACGACGAACTCGATGTTGTCGGCGTAGACGGCGCTGCCCTTGTGGTCGAGCACGACCACGGCCTCGGCCATCGGCTCCACCTTGACCACGATGTGGCCGTAGGCGGCGCCGTCGCCCTCACCGGTCAGGGTGAGCACGGTCGGCTTCGACGTGACGGCCTCGCGCGGCACCGTGATCACGGTCGCCTTCTCGAAGCTGTTCCACGCCTGCGCGCTGACCCGGTCGGTGGGCGTGAACGCCTTGCCGACGCGGGCGTCGTCGCGCCCGACCGTCTCGACGACGACCTCGGGCGCGGCCTCGACGTCGAGGCGCACGTGGCCCACGGGGTCGGCCTTGCCGTTGTGCAGGCCCTTCAGGCGGGACAGCGGCGTGAAGCGCCACGACTCCTCGCGCCCGGTCGGGACCTCGAAGTCGTCCAGGTCGTAGGACGCCTTCTCGTGCAGGGTCGACAGGGGCTTCTCATTCAGGCCCATCAGCCGACGGCTCCTTCCATCTGCAGCTCGATCAGCCGGTTGAGCTCGAGCGCGTATTCCATGGGCAGCTCGCGGGCGATCGGCTCGACGAAGCCGCGCACGATCATCGCCATGGCCTCGTCCTCGCCGAGCCCGCGGCTCATGAGGTAGAAGAGCTGGTCCTCGCTGACCTTGGAGACCGTGGCCTCGTGGCCCATCGAGACGTCGTCCTCGCGCACGTCGACGTACGGGTAGGTGTCGGAGCGGCTGATCTGGTCGACCAGGAGCGCGTCGCACTTGACGGTGCTGGCGCTGCCGTGGGCGCCCTCCTCGATCTGCACGAGACCGCGGTAGGAGGTGCGGCCGCCGCCGCGCGCCACCGACTTGGAGATGACGCTGGAGCTGGTGTTGGGCGCCAGGTGCACCATCTTGGAGCCGGCGTCCTGGTGCTGGCCCTCGCCGGCGAAGGCGACGCTCAGCGTCTCGCCCTTGGCGTGCTCGCCCATCAGGTAGACGGCCGGGTACTTCATCGTGACCTTGGAGCCGATGTTGCCGTCGATCCACTCCATGGTCGCGCCCTCGTAGGCGACGGCGCGCTTGGTGACCAGGTTGTAGACGTTGTTCGACCAGTTCTGGATGGTCGTGTAACGGCAGCGGGCGTTCTTCTTCACGATGATCTCGACGACCGCGCTGTGCAGCGAGTCGGAGGAGTAGATCGGCGCGGTGCAGCCCTCGACGTAGTGGACGTAGGAGTTCTCGTCCACGACGATCAGGGTCCGCTCGAACTGGCCCATGTTCTCGGTGTTGATCCGGAAGTAGGCCTGCAGCGGGATCTCGACCTCGACGTTCGGCGGCACGTAGATGAACGAGCCACCGGACCACACGGCGGTGTTGAGCGCGGCGAACTTGTTGTCGCCGACCGGGATCACCGAGCCGAAGTACTCCTTGAAGAGCTCCTCGTGCTCCTTCAGGCCCGTGTCGGTGTCGACGAAGATGACGCCCTTCTCCTCAAGGTCCTCACGGATCTTGTGGTAGACGACCTCCGACTCGTACTGGGCCGCGACGCCGGCGATGAGGCGCTGCTTCTCCGCCTCGGGGATGCCGAGCTTGTCGTAGGTGTTCTTGATGTCGGCGGGCAGCTCGTCCCAGGAAGCGGCCTGCTTCTCGGTCGAGCGCACGAAGTACTTGATGTTGTCGAAGTCGATGCCGGTGAGGTCGGAGCCCCAGGTGGGCAGCGGCTTCTTGGCGAACAGGCGGAGGCCCTTCAGGCGAAGGTCGAGCATCCACTCCGGCTCGTTCTTGAGCGCGGAGATGTTGCGGACGACCTCCTCGGACAGGCCACGCTTGGCAACCGCGCCCGCGGCATCCGGGTCGGCCCAGCCGAACTTGTAATTCCCGAGGCCTTCCAGCTCCGGGCGGTCGGTGACAGTCACCTTCCGGTCTCCTTGCTCTTGTCTCTGTGTGCGGATTCAGCCAGCGACTTGGGGCTCACGTGGGTCGTGCAGACCCCGTCGCCGTGCGCGATCGTGGCCAGGCGCTGCACCGGGGTGCCGAGCAGTTGCGCGAACGCCTCCGTCTCGGCCTCGCAGAGCTGCGGGAACTCCGCGGCCGCGTGAGCCACCGGGCAGTGGTGCTGGCAGAGCTGGTCGCCGCCCGACTTGGCCTTGCTGGCCGAGGCGGCGTACCCCTCTGCCGACAGCGCCTGCGCCAGCACCTGTACGCGCTGGTCCGCCGGCACCGTCCGCATGACCGGCTCCAGCCGCGTCAGCAGGCTCGACACCTGCGAGCGGGCGAAGTCGGTCACGGCTTCTCGTCCCATGCGCTCGGCCAGGAAACGGAGTGCGCTCCCGGCGAGGTCGTCATAGGCGTGCTCGAAAGCACTGCGCCCCGCGTCGGTGATGGCGAACAGCTTGGCGGGCCGTCCGCGCCCGCGCTGACCGCGCGGCCTGACCGTGCGAGGCTCTATCATTCCCTCGGCCAGCAACGCGTCGAGGTGCCTGCGCACCGCGGCGGGCGTCAGCCCCAGCCGCTCGCCGAGCGAGGCGGCCGTCACGGGACCATGCTCAAGGATCAGCCTGGCGACGCGCGCGCGGGTGCTGCGCTCGCTACCGGGCTCGATCGTGGGCATGTTTTTCACAACATCAGTGTGCCGTAATTCCTTCCCGCTGCACAAACGAATCCGAGCAGGCCACCAATGGAATTGCTCACGCAGGTAAGGCTTACCTAACCTTTCGGCGCCCCAGAATCGCGAACGCGAGCGTGGAGCAGATGATGAGGCCGAGCATCACGCCGGCCATCGGCACGGCCGTGCCCTCGCCCGCCAGGCCGACCAGCGGGGCCGCCAGGGCGCCCAGCGCGAACTGCAGCACGCCGAGCAGCGCCGAGGCGCTGCCGGCGATCTGGGCGGGCTGCCCGGCCAGCGCGAGCGCGCCGGTGCCGGGCAGGACGAGCCCCTGACCCAGCATGATCACGAACAGGCCCGCCACGATGCCGGCCAGGCCGAGCCCGGTGAGCGCGGCGGTCAGCAGCAGCGCGGCGCCCACCAGGCCGGTGACCAGCCCGACGACGACCAGGCGGGCGGGCTCCACGCGGCCCGACAGGCGGCCGCCGAGCTGGGCCATCGCGGTCAGGCCGAGCGCGTTGAGCCCGAAGATGAGCGAGTACTGCTGCGGGGTGGCGCCGTACACCTGCTGGAGCACGAACGGCGAGCCGGAGATGTAGCCGAACATCGCCGCGAAGGCCAGCCCGGCGGTGAGCGCGCAGCCCATGAACGAGCGGTCGCGCAGGAGCTGCCAGAAGGTGCGCACGGTGTGCCCCAGGCCGCCGCTCTCACGCCGGTCGGCGGGCAGCGTCTCGCGCACCCCCGGCAGCACGGCCAGCAGCAGCACGAGCCCGGCGACGCTGAGCGCCACGAACACGCCGCGCCAGGAGGTGAAGGCGAGCAGCTGGGCCCCGGCGATGGGGGCGAGGATCGGCGCCAGGCCGCTGACCAGCATGAGCGTGGCGAAGATGCGGGCGATGGCGGCGCCGTCGTACAGGTCGCGGACGACCGCGCGGACGATGACCAGCGCCGCCCCGCCCAGGATGCCCTGGAGCAGCCGCAGGACGATCAGCACGGGCACCGACGGCGCGAACGCGCACAGCAGCGAGGCCACCATGAACCCCGACACGCCCACGATGAGCGGGACGCGCCGCCCGCGCACGTCGCTGACCGGGCCGGCGACGACCTGGCCGACGGAGACGCCGATGAGACAGGCGGTGAGGGTGAGCTGGACCTGCGCGGGAGCGCTCAGCATCTCCTCGGTGATGGCGGGCAGGGCGGGCAGGTACATGTCGATGGACAGCGGGCCGATCGCCGACAGCGCGCCCAGGATGACCAGCAGCAGCCCCCGCCTCCCGCCCTTGGTCTCGCTCTTGCTCCCAATGGCGGTGGACGCGGCTTCTGCCACGGACATGCGTGAACCCCTTCCCCTCGCAGGCCGATGACCCACGAGGGCCGAGGGATCAAACCGGGATACGGTCCTCCTAATTCCCGGTTATCAGATATTTCACGATGTTTCGTTGAGCTGGATGACCCCGAACGCCGCGCCCTGCGGGTCGATGAGCTGCGCGAACCGGCCGGGCGGCGCCTCGGTCACGCCGGTGAGCACGTCCGCGCCCGCGTCGGCGGCGGCGTGCAGGGCCGCGTCGAGGTCGGCGACCGCGAAATAGGTCAGCCAGAACGACGGCAGCTCCGCCGGGGCCTCCGCGGGCATCGGGATCATCCCCGCGACGGCCGCCTCCCCCGCCACCCACTCGGTGTACGCCATGCCGCCCAGGTCGGACGTGCGCGACGTCCAGCCGAAGACCGCCGAGTAGAAACGCTCGGCGGCGGGCGCGTCCCGCGTGCACAGCTCGTTCCAGCAGAACGAGCCGGGCTCGTTGACCAGCTCCGCCCCCGCGTGGGCGGCCGCCTGCCAGGCGGCGGCGTAGGAGCCGTCGGGGGCCCGCAGGGCGACCATGGTGCCCTCGTCGAAGATCGCCATGGGCTCGGCCACGACGGTGCCGCCGGCGTCCCTGACCCGGCCGGCCAGCGCGGCGGCGTCGTCGGTGGCGACGTAGGTGTTCCAGAGCGAGGTGGAACCGCCGCCGCGGACGGGGCCGATCCCGGCGACCTTGCTGCCCTCGTGCACGAACATCCCGTAGCCGCCGGCCGCCGGGTCGTCGACCATGTCGGCCCGCCAGCCGAACAGGTCCCCGTAGAACCGGGCCGAGCCGGGGACGTCGGTGCTGGCCAGGTCCACCCAGCACGGGACTCCTGGGTCGTATCCACTGCGTCGCGACATGTGGTGCTCATCGCCGCGCTTCCCCCCGTTCTCACGCCTTTCCGGGGAACGGTCCGGTCAAGGGCCGTCCATTTCCGGGCAGGGCCGTCCGACGGGCGTTCGCCGGGCGCGTACCTGGGGGCCGGACCGCCCGGCGCAGTCCCTAAACTCGTGGCCATGGATTCCCCAGCCGTCGAGATCGTCGACCTGGTCAAACGCTACGGCGGCCGGACCGCCCTCGACGGCCTCACCCTGCGGGCCGGCCGCGGCGCGGTCACCGCCGTCCTCGGGCCCAACGGCGCGGGCAAGACGTCCACGGTCGAGATCTGCGAGGGGTTCCGCAAGGCCGACTCCGGCACCGTGCGGGTGCTCGGCCTGGCGCCCACGCTGCCCGAGCTGCGCCCGCGCGTCGGGGTGATGCTCCAGGCCGGCGGGGTGCCGCCGGCGATGCGCTGCGCGGAGTGGCTGCGCCTGGTCGCGCGTTTCTACGCCCGTCCCCACGACCCCGAGGTGCTGCTGACCCGGCTCGGGCTGGCCGAGCACGCGCGCACGCCCTACCGGCGGCTGTCGGGCGGGCAGCAGCAGCGGCTGTCGATGGCCGCGGCCGTGATCGGCAGGCCGGAGCTGGTGTTCCTCGACGAGCCGACCGCCGGCCTCGACCCGCAGGCCCGGCACGCCTGCTGGGACCTGGTAGGCGAGCTGCGCGGCGCCGGGGTGTCGGTGGTGCTGACCACCCACCACATGGAGGAGGCCGAGCGGCTGGCCGACCACGTCGTGATCATCGACAGGGGGCGCGTGGTGGCCGAGGGCAGCCCGGCCTCGCTGACCGGGGCCGAGCGGCAGCTCAGGTTCAGGGCCCGGCCGGGCCTCACGCTGGAGGAACTGCTCAACGCGCTCCCGGTGGGCAGCGCGGCCAAGGAGTCGCCGGCCGGCCACTACATCATCGAGGGCCAGGTGGGCCCCGAGCTGCTGGCCACCGTCACGGCCTGGTGCGCGGCGGAGGGCGTCACGGCCGACGACCTGCGCATCGAGCGCCGTACCCTCGAAGACGTCTTCCTCGAACTGACCGGCAGGGAGCTGCGATGACCCCCGTGCTCGACCTCTCGCCCGCGCCGGGCGCCGCGCCGTTCCCGCGCATGGTGCTCGCGCAGGCCGGCTCGGAGGTCCGCACGATGCTCCGCAACGGCGAGCAGCTCCTGCTCACCCTGATCATCCCGGTGCTGCTGCTGGTCGGCTTCTCGCTGGCGCCGCTGGTCGACGTCGGGGGCGGCCGGCGGGTCGACTTCCTGGTGCCGGGCGTGCTGGCCCTGGCCGTCATGTCCACGGCCTTCACCGGGCAGGCCATCGGCACGGGCTTCGAGCGCCGCTACGGCGTGCTCAAGCGGCTGGGCGCGACCCCGCTGTCCAGGGCCGGGCTCATGCTGGCCAAGACGGCCGCGGTGGTGGCCGTGGAGGTCATCCAGGCGGCGGTGATCGTGGCCGTGGGGCTGGCGCTGGGCTGGCGGCCCCACGGGTCGTTCCTGGCCGCCGCGGTGCTGGTCGTGCTGGGCACGGCGGCCTTCAGCGGCCTCGGCCTGCTCATGGCGGGCACGCTGCGGGCCGAGGCGACGCTGGCCGCGGCCAACCTGGTCTACCTGGTGCTGCTGGGGGCGGGCGGGGTGGTGTTCCCGCTGTCGAAGTTCCCCGAGGGCGCGCGGCCGGTCCTGGAGCTGCTGCCGATCTCGGCGCTGACCGGTGGGCTGCGCGCGGTGCTCGCCCAGGGGGCGGCGCTGCCGCTGGGGCCGGTGCTCGTCCTGGCCGGCTGGGCCGTGCTGACCCTGGCGCTGGTCTCGCGGCTGTTCCGCTGGGAGTGAGGGGGCGCGCCACCCCGCGTGCGGAGATGTCGTCCGAGGTCAGTACGCTCTGACGACTGCCCCAACCTGCCGCGCGAGGAGTTCCGTGACCGACTTCGCCCTCGACGATCCCTTCGATCGCCGCCCGGCGCTGCCCCGGCCTGGCCGCCTGCTGCGCCAGGCCGCGGACTCGATCCCGCCCTCCTCGCTCGTCCTGCTGGCCATCGTCTCGGTGCAGCTCGGCGCCGCGTTCGCCAAGAACCTGTTCGCCGTGCTGCCGCCGAGCGCCGTGGTGTTCCTGCGCATCGCGGCGGGCGGCCTGATCATGGCCGCGGTGGCCAGGCCGAAGCTGCGGGGGCTGGGGTGGCGTGACTGGGCGGTCGGGGCCGGTTTCGGCCTGACGCTCGCGCTGATGAACCTGTCCTACTACGAGGCCCTGTCGCGGCTGCCGATGGGCGTCGCGGTGGCGATCGAGTTCCTCGGCCCGCTGGGCGTGGCCGTGGCCGCCTCCCGGCGCCGGCTCGACCTGGCCTGGATCGGCCTGGCGGGCCTCGGCGTGGCGCTGCTGGCGCCCTGGGGGCAGCAGGCGTCGGCGAGCTGGTGGCTCGGCATCGGGTTCGCCCTGGTGGCGGGCGCGTGCTGGGCGGCCTACATCCTGCTGTCGGCGGCGGCCGGGCGGCGTTTCCCCGGCACGACCGGGCTGTCGTTCGCGATGATCGTCTCGGCCCTGGTGATCGCGCCGGTGGGCGTCACGACCGGTGGCGCCGACCTGCTGCAGCCGTCGCTGCTGCTGATCGGGCTGGGCGTGGGGCTGCTGTCGTCGGTGATCCCGTACTCGCTGGAGCTCCACGCGCTGCGGCGCATGCCCAAGCACGTGTTCGGCATCCTGATGAGCCTGGAGCCGGCCGTGGCGGCGCTGGCCGGCGTGCTGGTGCTGGGTGAGGTCCTGCACGTGCAGCAGTGGGCGGCGATCGTGTGCGTCGTGGCCGCCAGCCTGGGCTCGACGAGGATGACCGGGCGCTGACGTCCGGGCGGTAGGTGCCGCCGCGCGCCCGCGGGGATGGGGATCTCTCGGGCGCGCGGCGGAGGGCTCGGCTTGAGGTGGGCGGGTGCCGAGCCCGGTGAAGGTCAGCGGATGCGGGCGTCCGCGTGACCGGGCTTGCGAGGCTTCACGGAGATCCGTTCGTGAAAGCTTTCACAAACACATTACCGCAAAACGGACAAACCTTCTTAATTCGGACGGTAAAGAAACGCGGCGGGCGTCAGTGCTCGGCCCAGATGCCCCGGACGTGACCGATGTGCTCGCCCATCAGGTGGCCGACCGCCTTGCCGTCGCCGCTCTTGAGCGCGTCGAGCATGGCCAGGTGCTCCCTGGCGGAGTCGGTCAGCGAGCCGCGCTCGGCCAGCTGCGACAGGCCGTAGAGCCGGGCCCGGTTGCGCAGGTCGCGCACCACCTCCACCAGGTGGGCGTTGCCGGACAGGGCCAGCAGCTCCAGGTGGAAGCGCAGGTCGGCGTCGATGTAGGCGAGCAGGTCGGCCCGGTCGGCGGCCGAGACGATCTCCTCGGCGATCGGGCGCAGCCGTTCGAACTCCTCGGCGCGGGCGCTGTCGGCCAGCCGCGAGACGGTGGGCACCTCGATCAGCTCACGGATCTGGGTCAGCTCGTCGAGGTCGCGGTCGGACAGCTCGGTCACCCGGAAGCCCTTGTTGCGCACGGCCTCGACCAGGCCCTCCTTGGCCAGGTCGAGCATGGCCTCGCGGACCGGCGTGGCCGAGACGCCGAACTGCGCGGCGAGCACGGGCGCGGAGTAGACCACCCCGGGCCGCATCTCACCGGTGATCAGCGCGGCCCGCAGCGCGTGCGCGACCTGCTCACGCAGGCTCTGCCGCTCCCCCACTATGGGCAGGTCGAGCCGGTCCTCGGCAGCCATCCGCCTTCCCTCCTACTTCCACGCCTCGTACGCGGCCGCGGCGACCACCAGGTCCTCCCACGCCATGCCGGTGCTCTTGAACACCCGCGGGCCGGGACCGGCCACCACCCTTCCGGCGATCAGCTCGGCGAGGTTTCCGGCGAGATGACCAGAGGTGATCGTACCGTGGCGGATCGGGATGATCACGTCGCCGGCTTCCTCCAGGGCGGCCGATCTGGCCTCGACGACCACGGTGGCGCGGGCGACGAGGTCGCCGTCGAGCTCGCGGACGCCGGGCTCGTGCGACCCGACCGCGACCACGGTGACGCCGTCCCGGGCGAGCTTACCGGGGAACAGCGGCTGCGCGGCCGTGGTGCAGCAGGCGACGAGGTCGGCGGCCCGGAGCGCGTCGGCCACCTCGTCGGGCACCTTGTCGGGCACCTTGTCGGGCACCTTGTCGGGCACCTTGTCGGGCACCTTGTCGGGCACCTTGTCGGGCACCGCCGCGGCTTCGGCGGTGGTGGTTTCGGCGGTGGGGGGCCCGGTGGTCAGGGGCTCGGCGGTCAGGCCCAGGTCGCGGCAGCGGGCGGCCAGGGCGGCGGCGCGGGCGGGGTCGCGGCCCACGACCGTGACGTGCTCGACGGGCCGCACCTCGCGCAGGGCCACGACATGGCCGTACGCCTGCGGCCCGCTGCCGAACACCACCAGGCGGCGCGCGTCCGGCTCGGCCAGGTGCGCGACGGCCAGGGCGGAGACGGCGGGCGTGCGCAGGGACGTGAGGGCGATGCCGTCCAGGGCGGCGAGCGGGGCCAGGGTCGGGCCGTCCAGCAACAGGTACGTCCCCTGGATGCGGGGCAGCCCGCGCCCGGGGTTGGCGGGCGTGACGGTGACGGCCTTGACCCCGGCGTAGGGGCCGGCGGCGGCGGGCATGAGCAGGAGCTGCCCGGCCGGCAGGTCCACGGTCGGCCGCCGGGGCGTCTGCTCGGGGTCGAGCCCGGCGCGCAGGGCCTGTTCGAGTACGGCCACCGCGCGGCCCACCGGCACCAGCCGCTCCAGCTCGGGTCCGTCGATGTAGGGAAGCGCGCTCATCGCAGCGTGAACCCCGTTCCGATCGGGTCGTCGGGATCGAGCTCGAAGACGTGCCGGCCGGTGCGGTAGGCCATGCCCTCGATCTCCGGCACGATGCCCTCGGCCGTCACCTCGGCCACCCGCGCCCGGAAGACGGACCCGACGACGCTCTCGTGCACCAGGGTGCCGCGCAGGCCCGCGTCGTGCAGCAGCGCCATCCTGGCGGCGGTGCCCGACCCGCACGGCGACCGGTCCACCTCGCCGTCGGCGAAGACGGTGACGTTACGCTGCCGGACGCCCCGACCGGCCCCCGGCAACCCGCCGCCCACCGATCCGCCGCCCGACAGCCCCTCGCCCGGCAACCCCGCGCCCGACAGCTCGCCGTCCGCCGACCCGCCGTCCGGCAGGTCGTCGTCCGGCAGGTCGTCGTAGAAGATCACGCCGTAGACGCCGGACAGGCGGTCGTCGCGCGGGTGGCGGGTGGCGGGGTGGCCGGCCAGGGCGGCCTTGATGCGGCGGGCGTGCCCGACGAGGGCGGTCAGATGGCGGGGCTCGACGGACAGGCCCAGCACCCCAGCCGAAATCGACGCATAAATCGCCCCGCCGTACGAAATATCGACCTTCGTCCCGGCGACGGCCACGTCCCGGGCGATCACGTACGACGGGACGCTCACGAACGTCACCCCCGCCACCCGCCCGCCCGAGCACCGCACCCGCGCCCTGACCCGCCCCGACGGCACGTCCACCACCACGTCGGTCTCCCCGTCGGGGTCGGCCTCGACCAGCCCCTCCTGCACCGCGTACGCCCCGAGGGCGATCGTGCCGTGCCCGCAGGCGGTGGAGAAGCCGTCCTTGTGCCAGAACAGCGCGCCGAGATGCGCCCCGGCGTCGTCGGGCGGGACGAGGAAGCAGCCGTACATGTCGGCGTGCCCGCGCGGCTCGTGGCACAGCAGCCGCCTGACGTGGTCGGCGTGGGCGGGCGCGTTCTCCCGCCGGGTGAGCACGTCCGCCCCGGGGATGCCGGGGACGCCTCCGGTGACGATCCGGAAGGGCTCACCGCCCGTGTGGTAGTCGACAGTAGTGATCACAGTTCGAAACCCCTCCGGGCCCGGGTCGAGGAAGCCGCCAGGAGTAACATGTCACATTGTCACGTTCTGGAGAAGCCCCTGACGGGACCGTCCCACCTGGCCCGTACCATCGTTGACGTGAAGGAATCCACCGGCCGCCCCAACGTCCTCGTTCGTGCCCTGCGCTCGTTCTGGGCGCCGAGCGCGCGCTCGATGCGCGGCTGGGCGCTGGCCTCCGTGGTGGCCAACGCGGGCATCACGGTCACCGGTGCGGGGGTGCGGGTGACCGGTTCCGGGCTCGGCTGCCCGACCTGGCCGAGGTGCACGCCCGACAGTTTCGTGCCGATCGCCCATCCCGAGATGTCGATGCTCACGATGCTCATCGAGTTCGGCAACCGGCTGCTGACGTTCCTGGTGCTGGCGGTGGGCGCGGCCTGCGTGATCGCGGCGCTGCGCCTGGTCCCGCGCAGGCGGCCGCTGGTGCGCCTGGCGCTGCTGCAGCCGGCGGGCGTGCTGGCCCAGGCCCTGTGGGGCGGGCTGGTGGTCAGGAGCGCGCTGAGCCCGTTCACGGTCGGCATGCACTTCCTGATCTCGATGGCCCTGATCGTCGCCTGCTGGATGCTCTACGCCCGCGCCGGCGAGGGCGACGGTCCGGCCGCCGGAGTCACCCACCGCGACGTCCGGCGGCTCGGCCACGCGCTGCTCGCGGCCACGGCGGTGCTGCTGGTGGCGGGCGTGGTGGTCAGCGGCACGGGCCCGCACTCCGGCGACGTCATCGCCTCGCGGTTCGGCTTCGACATCGAGACGGTGGCCCGGCTGCACGCCGACATCGTCTACGTCGTCGTCGGCCTGACGTTCGCGCTGCTGTTCGGGCTGCGCGTGACCGGCGCGCCCCGGGCCGCCAGGCGGGCCGTGCTCGGGCTGTTCGTGGTGGAGCTGGGCCAGGGCGTGATCGGCTACACCCAGTACTTCCTGGCCGTGCCGGCCGCGCTGGTGCTGCTGCACGTGCTCGGCGCCTCGCTGGTGTGGATCGCCGCGCTGCGGGTGGTCACCTCGCTGCGCACGAGAGGCCCGCTGGAGGTCCCGGCCGCCGCCGCGCACACGGAAGCGCCCGCTCCGGTCTGACCGTTGTGCGATGGTATGGGGTGTGCTGCGACTCCCTAGGTTCTCGCGCAGGCTGCTGCGCCGTACGTATCAGGGGCTGGTGCTGGTCAGCGTGCTCGTGCTGGCGCCGATGACCTGGGCCTGGCTCGACAGCTCGCCGCACCGCGTGGTGGCCGACACCGGCGGCTGGCTGGGCCGGGTGCCGCCCGCGCAGGCCGCGCTGGTGCTCGGCGCGGGGTTGTGGCGCACGCAGCCCACGCCCATGCTGGCCCGCCGGCTCGACGTGGCGGCCGAGCTCTACCGGGCGGGCAAGGTGCGCGCGCTGCTGCTGTCGGGCGACAACAGCCGCAAGGAGTACGACGAGCCCACCGCCATGCGCGACTACCTGCTGCGCAGGGGCGTGCCGGCGGACGTGATCGTGCTCGACTACGCCGGGTTCGACACCTGGGACTCGTGCGTACGGGCCCGCCGGGTGTTCGGCGCCGAGCGGATCACTGTCGTCACCCAGGTCTTCCACCTGCCGAGGGCCGTCGCGCTGTGCCGGACGGCCGGGCTGGAGACGTTCGGCGTGGGCGACGACTCCACCCGCCAGTGGGCGGCCACCACGTACGCCTACGCCACCCGGGAGCTGCTGGCCACCGGCAAGGCCGTAGTGGACGCGCTGCTGCTGCACTCCGACCCGGTCTTCCCCGGGCCGCGCGAGGTCTCGCTGACCCGGATCCTGGCTCAGCGGGGCGCGCCGGGCGCGTAGCCGGGCGGCGGGGTGCCCCTGGCCATCCGGCGGGCGTGCACGGGCGGCACCGGGAAGTCGGCGCGGGCGGTGCTCATGCACTCCAGCAGGGCGCGCTGCTCCTCGTGGAAGGCATGCTCGTCGACGATGTGGCGGGCCGCCCGCTCGTGCAGCAGGCCCAGCTCGGTGGCGGCGAGCTGGTAGTCGCGCATGGCGCGCACGCCTTGCTTGCCGCCGTAGGCCCTGGCCCACTGCCTGGCCTGGCGGCGCCTGGCGAACGTGGACAACATGTAGATGTCGGCCGGCCCGACCAGCTTGGTCGGCTCGTACGGCGGCAGGTAGGTCTGGATGAGCGCGACGATGCGCCGCCGGTCCCTGAACACCACGCCGATCAGCACGACGAGCACCACCAGCAGCGCCAGGTAGGCCACCACGAGCCCGGGGAAGCCGCCGTAGGAGGCCAGGCCGTTCCACAGGCCGTGCAGGATCATCGCCCCCGACCAGCCGGCCAGCACCAGGAAGACCCGCTCGGGGCCCTGGCGCTGGGCCGCGTAGGCGACGGCCACCCCGATCATCGAGCTGAACAGCGGATGGGCGAACGGCGACAGGATGCCGCGCAGCACCACGGTGACCGCCAGGCTGCTGACGCCGTTGCCGTTGAGCGCCGACAGGTAGTAGCTGACGTTCTCGCTCATGGCGAAGCCGAGGCCGACCATGCTGGCGTAGATGATGCCGTCGGTGGGGCCGTCGAGCTCGGCCCGGCGGAACTTCAGCAGGCCGAGCAGCACCAGGCCCTTCATCGTCTCCTCGACCACCGGCGCGCCGAAGGTGGCCGCCAGGTTGCGGGCGCTGGTCGGCGAGAGCTTGGCGGTGTCGATGAAGTAGTGGAGGTTGAGCGAGTTGATCGCGCCGGCGACCAGCACGGCGATGCCCGCGCCCCAGGCGAAGGCGAAGATCAGGTTGCTGCGCGGCTCCGGCTCCATGCGGTCGAGCGCCAGCACGGCGGCCAGCAGCAGCGGCACCGGCGCCAGGGCGAGCCCGAGCGCGATGAAGAACTGCACCGGCTCGCCGTTGATCACGTCGAAGGAGAACGAGACCAGGGCGCAGATGCCGGTGAGGACCAGCCCGGTGATCAACGCGAACGACGGGCGGTCCTTCAACACCCAGCGTGGATCACGGGTCGCCATACCGTGACTTTAACGGATCGAAGGGCCGGGGTCCGTGCCGACCGCCCGCGCGGGACAGGCACTCCTCACCGTCCGGACACGCGCTTCTGGGGCGTCGCGCACGGCGGTCAGGACGGTCACGGCGGTCAGGCCAGCAGCGGGTCGATCGCGACGGCGAGGAAGAGCAGCGCGAGGTAGGCGTTGGACCAGTGGAAGAAGCGCATCGGGCGCAGGTCGACGCCGCTCTTGCCGGCGTTGAGCCGGGCCAGCAGGCGGTGGACCTCCCACAGGCAGACCACGCCGAGCACGGCCGCGACGACCGGGTAGAACAGCGTGGTGCCGGCCACCGGCCACAGGGCCAGCGAGCACAGCACGGTCGCCCAGGTGTAGGCCACGGACTCCAGGATCACCCGCCGCTCGGTGGCCACCACCGGCAGCATCGGCACCTTGGCCGCCGCGTAGTCCTCCTTGTAGCGCATGGCGAGGGTCCAGGTGTGGGGCGGGGTCCAGAAGAACACCACGCCGAACAGCACCAGGGGCGCCCAGTCGAGCCGCTCGGTGATGCCCGCCCAGCCGATCATGACCGGCATGCAGCCCGCGATGCCGCCCCAGACGATGTTCTGGGCCGTGCGGCGCTTGAGCAGCATCGAGTAGACGATGACGTAGAACAGGATCGCGCCGGTGGACAGCACCGCGGCCAGCCAATTGGTGGTGAGCCACAGGCCAACAGTGGACAAAATCCCCAGAACGATGCCGAAAACCAGCGCGCCGCGCGGCGACACCTGGTGCCTGGCCAGCGGCCGGCGGCGGGTGCGCCGCATCTTCTGGTCGATGTCGCGGTCGACGTAGCAGTTGAGCGCGTTGGCGCTGCCCGCCGACAGGGTGCCGAAGACCATGACGGCGATCGACTTCCACAGCGGCGGCAGGCCGCCGGCCGCCAGGAACATCACCGGGAGGGTCGTGATCAGCAGCAGCTCGATGATCCGCGGCTTGGTGAGCGCGACGTAGGCCTTCACGACCATGCCGAACGTGCGCGGCGCCCCGGGCTCGGTCGAGGGGGCCGTGGCCTGCCTGTTGGTCAGCACCGTCAAGGCGCTTCCAGCCTGTGCGGAGTCAACGCGTAACCTCTGATTAGAGCGGATCGATGAGTGGCGCCGTGGCGCCTCTGCGAACAACCAAACTGTAGTCGCAGGGGCGGACGGTCCGGCCAATGGGGGGCTTGCGCCATTCATGGACACGCGAGGGTGGAATGGGAATCGATCGCCAGCTCCACTCGGTTAGGGTCCCGTGTGGGCGGGATAGCCAACAGGTACTGCCAAATGACAACTAGATTCCGGAGATCGAGCACTTGAGCACCGAACTCGTGCCAGCCCTTGAATGGACCGACCTCGACAAGAAGGCCGTCGACGTCGTCCGGGCCCTGGCGATGGACGCAGTCGAGAAGGCGGGCTCGGGTCATCCCGGCACCGCCATGAGCCTGGCCCCCGCCGCATACCTGCTGTTCCAGCGCGTGATGCGCCACGACCCCAGCGACCCCAACTGGGCGGGCCGCGACCGGTTCGTGCTGTCGTGCGGCCACACCAGCCTGACGCTCTACATCCAGCTCTACCTGTCGGGCTACGGCCTCACGCTCGACGACCTGCGGCGGCTGCGCCAGTGGGACAGCCTGACCCCGGGTCACCCCGAGCACGGCCACACCGCCGGCGTGGAGACCACCACCGGCCCGCTCGGCCAGGGCCTGGGCAACGCGGTCGGCATGGCGATGGCGGCCCGCCGTGAGCGCGGCCTGTTCGACCCCGAGGCCGAGCGCGGCTCCTCGCCGTTCGACCACCACATCTGGTGCTTCGTCAGCGACGGCGACATCGAGGAGGGCATCAGCCACGAGGCCAGCGCCCTGGCCGGCCACCAGAAGCTCGGCAACCTCGTCGTCCTGTACGACGACAACCACATCTCCATCGAGGACGACACCCTCATCGCCAAGTCCGAGGACGTCGTCAAGCGTTACGAGGCCTACGGCTGGCACACCGAGAGCGTCGACTGGACCGCCGGCGGCGAGTACGAGGAGGACGTCCAGGCGCTGTACGAGGCGCTGGAGGCGGCCAAGGCCGAGACCGACCGGCCCTCCTTCATCCGGCTGCGCACGATCATCGGCTGGCCGGCGCCGAACAAGAAGAACACCGGCAAGATCCATGGCGCGGCCCTGGGCGAGGCGGAGATCGCCGCGACCAAGGAGATCCTGGGCATGGACCCGGCCAAGAGCTTCGACGTGCCGGCCGAGGTGCTGCAGCACGCCCGTGAGGTGGTCGCCCGGGGCCGTACCGAGCGTGCCGAGTGGGACAAGGGTTATGCCGAATGGCGCCTGGCCAACCCCGAGCGGGCCAAGGAGTTCGACCGCATCTCCCACCGCGAGCTGCCCGCCGGCTGGGCCACGGCCCTGCCCGAGTTCGAGACCGGCTCCTCGATGGCCACCCGCAAGGCCAGCGGCGAGGTGCTGGGCGCGCTGGCGCCGGTGCTGCCCGAGCTGTGGGGCGGCTCGGCCGACCTGGCCGAGTCGAACCTGACCACGATGAAGGGCGAGCCGTCCTTCATCCCCGAGGAGTACCAGACCAAGGACTTCCCCGGTAACCGCTACGGCCGCACGCTGCACTTCGGCATCCGCGAGCACGCCATGGGCGCGATTCTCAACGGCATCGCCCTGCACGGCGGCACCCGCCCCTACGGCGGCACGTTCCTGGTCTTCTCCGACTACATGCGCCCCTCGGTGCGCCTGGCCGCGCTGATGAAGCTGCCGGTCACCTACGTCTGGACGCACGACTCCATCGGTCTCGGCGAGGACGGCCCCACCCACCAGCCGATCGAGCACCTGTGGGCGCTGCGCGCCATTCCCGGCCTCGACGTCGTCCGCCCGGCCGACGCCAACGAGACCGCGCACGCGTGGAAGACGATCCTGGAGCACACCGACCGTCCCGCCGCCCTGGCTCTGACCAGGCAGAACGTCCCGGTCTACGAGGGCACGAGCGCCGACGGCGTGGCCCGTGGCGGCTACGTGCTGCGCGAGGCGTCCGACGGCCAGCCGCACGTGATCATCATCGCCACCGGCAGCGAGGTCGAGGTGGCCGTCCAGGGCCGCGAGCTGCTGGAGGCGCAGGGCATCCCGGCACGAGTGGTGTCGATGCCGTGTGTCGAGTGGTTCAACGGGCAGGACTCCGCTTACCGGCAGACCGTCCTGCCGAGCTCGATCAGGGCTCGGGTCGCGGTCGAGGCCGGCGTCGCGCTCGGCTGGCACCAGTTCGTCGGCGAGTGCGGCGAAGTGGTCAGCCTGGAGCACTTCGGCGCCTCGGCGCCGTACAAGACGCTGTACGAGCAGTTCGGGCTCACGGCCGAGCGCGTGGCGGCCGCGGCCAAGGCGAGCCTCGCCAAGCTGGGTCAGGACAAGGGCGAGACGACGGGAAACTGAGAAGAAGATGAGCGACAACCTCAACAAGCTGTCCGGCCAGGGCGTTTCCATCTGGCTCGACGACATCAGCCGCGAACGGCTGCGCACGGCCAACCTCGACCAGCTGATCCGCGAGAAGAACGTCGTCGGGGTCACCTCCAACCCGACGATCTTCGCCAGCGCGCTCAGCAAGGGCGACGCCTACAACGCCCAGCTCCACGACCTGGCCGTACGCGGCGTCACCGTGGAGGAGGCCGTCCGCGCCATCACCACGTACGACATCCGCTGGGCCGCCGACGTGCTGCGCCCGGTCTACGACGCCACCGGCGGCGTGGACGGCCGCGTCTCGCTGGAGGTCGACCCGCGCCTGGCCCGCGAGAGCGAGAAGACCGTGGCCGAGGCCAGGGCGCTGTGGTGGATGGTCGACCGGCCCAACCTGTTCATCAAGATCCCGGCCACCCTCGAGGGCCTGCCCGCGATCACGCAGGCGCTGTCGGAGGGCATCAGCGTCAACGTCACGCTGATCTTCTCCCTGGAGCGCTACCGCGCGGTCATGGACGCCTGGCTGGCCGGCCTGGAGGCCGCCCAGGCCAAGGGCCTGGACCTGGCCACGATCGAGTCGGTGGCCTCGTTCTTCGTCAGCCGCGTCGACACCGAGATCGACAAGCGGCTCGACAAGCTCGGCAAGCCGGAGCTGAAGGGCAAGGCCGGCATCGCCAACGCGCGCCTGGCCTACGCCGCGTACGAGGAGGTCGTCAGCTCCGAGCGCTGGCAGCGCCTGCGCGCCGCGGGCGCCCGTCCGCAGCGCCCGCTGTGGGCCTCGACCGGGGTGAAGAACCCCGACTACTCCGACACCATGTACGTCGACCAGCTCGTCGCCCCCGGCACCGTCAACACGATGCCGGAGAAGACCCTCGACGCCACCGCCGACCACGCCCAGGTCACCGGCGACACCGTGCGCCCCTTCTACGAGCAGGCCTGGAACACCATGGCCGCGCTCAAGGACGCCGGCATCGACTACGACGACGTCGTGCGCGTCCTGGAGGAGGAGGGCGTCGAGAAGTTCGAGGCGTCCTGGAACGAGCTGCTGGAGAGCGTCACCAAGAATCTGGTGCCATGATCGAGGTGTCCTACCGCGAGGAGGGGGTGGCCGCGGCCGCCTCCTCCGTCGCGGGGCGCCTCGTCGCCGACGGCGTGCCCGCGCGGCTGGCCGGCGGCGACCCCACGCTGTGGGGTGAGGACGCCGAGGCGGTGGCGGCGGTCCGGCTCGGCTGGCTGACGCTGCCGCGCACCTCCCGCGAGCTCCTTCCCGAGCTGGGCAAGCTCGTGGAGCGGGCGCGCGCCGAGGGCCTGACGAACGTGGTGCTGGCCGGGATGGGCGGCTCGTCGCTGGCCCCCGAGGTGATCTGCCAGACCGCCGACGTGCCGCTGACCGTGCTCGACACGACCGACCCCGCGCAGGTCCGGCGGGCACTGACCGACCTGCTGGAGTCCACGGTCGTGGTGGTGGCCAGCAAGAGCGGCTCGACCGTCGAGACCGACTGCCACCTGCGCATCTACGAACAGATCTTCACCGAGGCGGGCATCTCGCCCGCCGACCGGATCGTGGTCGTCACCGACCAGGGCTCGCCGCTGGAGCAGCGGGCGATCGACGGCGGCTACCACCTGGTCCTGGCCGTCCCCGACGTGGGCGGCCGCTATTCGGCGTTGTCGGCGTTCGGGCTGGTGCCGAGCGCGCTGGCCGGGGCCGACGTCGAGCGGCTGCTCGACGACGCCGAGGAGGTGCTGCCGCTGCTGTCCCTCGACACCGGCAACCCCGGCCTCGACCTGGGCGCGGCCCTCGGCGGCGCGGCGCTGGCCGGGCGCGACAAGCTCGTGCTGGAGGACCAGCTCTCCGGCATCAACGGGCTGCCCGACTGGATCGAGCAGCTCGTCGCCGAATCCACCGGCAAGCAGGGCAGGGGCATCCTGCCGATCGTCAACGCCGACCCCAACCACACCGGCGACGAGCTGGTCGTCGCGATCGAGTCCGACAACGGCGCCGTACGCGTCGACGGGCCGCTCGGCGGCCAGTTCCTGGTCTGGGAGTACGCGACCGCCGTGGCCGGGCTGCTGCTGGAGATCGACCCGTTCGACCAGCCGAACGTGGCCGAGTCCAAGGAGAACACCGCGGCCCTGCTGGCCCTGCCCGACCTGCCGCTCGGCGCGCCCACGCTGGTCGACGGGCCCGTCGAGGTCTACGGCGCGGTCCGCTCCCACGACCTGCCCGGTGTGCTGGCCGAGCTGCTGAAGGCCATCCCGCACGACGGCTACCTGGCCGTGATGGCCTACCTCGACCGGCTGGCCGCCTTCGACGCGCCCGTGCCCGAGGGGGCCGACTTCGAGCAGATGACCGACGCGTGGATGATGGCCGACGCGGCCACGCTGCGCGCCCTGCTCGCCATCCGCACCAACCGGCCGGTGACGTTCGGGTGGGGGCCGCGTTTCCTGCACTCGACCGGCCAATACCACAAGGGCGGGCCGCAGAACGGCGTGTTCCTGCAGATCACGGGGGCGGTGACCGACGACGTCGCCGTCCCGGGACAGCCGTACACGCTGGGGCGGCTCCAGCTCGCGCAGGCGCTGGGCGACCTGGCCGCGCTGGAGACCCGCGGCCGGCCCGCCGTACGCCTGCACTTGACGGACCGCGCGACGGGTGTCGCGCATTTGCTCGCAGCCGCACAGGAGGTTTGAGATGACTGACGAAGCATCTCCTGAAGAGGAGGTCGTCGCGGTGGCGGCGGCCGTGGCGAACACCGCCACGACATTGGGAGTCGCCGAGGCCAACCCCTTGCGCGACCCGCGTGACAAGCGGCTGCCGCGGGTGGCGGGGCCGTGCGTGCTGGTGCTGTTCGGCGTGACGGGCGACCTGGCCAAGCGCAAGCTGCTGCCGGCCATTTACGACCTGGGCAACCGCGGCCTGCTGCCGCCCGGTTTCTCGCTGGTCGGTTTCGCCAGGCGCGACTGGAAGGACCAGGACTTCGCGCAGTTGACGCACGACGCGGTCAAGGCGCACGCGCGTACGCCGTTCCGCGAGGAGGTCTGGAAGCAGATCCTCGAAGGCATCCATTTCGTCCCGGGCGAGTTCTCCGACGACGGGGCCTTCGACGCGCTGGCGATGGCGTTGGCGGAGATCGACCAGACCCGCGGCACGGGCGGCAACTACGCTTTCTACCTGTCCGTCCCGCCCAAGTTCTTCCCCGTGGTGGTCGAGCAGCTCAAGCGCACCGGGCTGTCCGACGCGCCCGAGGGGTCGTGGCGGCGGGTGGTCATCGAGAAGCCGTTCGGCCATGACCTGAAGTCGGCCCACGAGCTGAACGAGATCACCACGTCGGCGTTCCCGGAGAGCTCGATCTTCCGGATCGACCACTACCTGGGCAAGGAGACGGTCCAGAACATCCTGGCGCTGCGCTTCGCCAACAACCTGTACGAGCCCATCTGGAACCGCAGCTTCGTCGACCACGTGCAGATCACCATGGCCGAGGACATCGGCATCGGCGGGCGCGCCGGCTACTACGACGGCATCGGCGCGGCCCGCGACGTGATCCAGAACCACCTGCTCCAGCTGCTCGCGCTGGTCGCCATGGAGGACCCGACCTCCTTCGACGCCTCCGCGCTGCGCCGGGAGAAGGAGAAGGTGCTCAAGGCGGTGCGGCTGCCGTCCAACCTGGGGCTCAACACCGCCCGCGGCCAGTACGCGGCCGGGTGGCAGGGCGGCGAGAAGGTCGTCGGCTACCTCCAGGAGGAGGGCATCTCCGCCGAGTCGACCACCGAGACGTACGCGGCCGTCAAGCTGGAGATCGCCAACCGGCGGTGGGCCGGAGTGCCGTTCTACCTGCGTACCGGCAAGCGGCTGGGCCGCCGGGTCACCGAGGTGGCCGTGGTGTTCCAGCGGGCGCCGCACCTGCCCTTCAGCAAGACCGACACCGAGATCCTGGGCCAGAACGCCCTGGTTATCCGCGTGCAGCCGGACGAGGGCATCACCGTGCGGTTCGGGTCGAAGGTCCCGGGCACCGCCATGGAGGTGCGCGACGTGTCCATGGACTTCGCCTACGGCGAGTCGTTCCTGGAGTCCTCGCCCGAGGCGTACGAGCGGCTGCTGCTCGACGTCATGATCGGCGACCCGCCGCTCTTCCCGCACCAGCGCGAGGTCGAGCTGTCCTGGACGATCCTCGACCCGATCGAGGACTTCTGGGCCACGCAGGGACAGCCCGAGGGCTACGAGTCGGGCTCGTGGGGCCCGGAGTCGGCCGATGCGATGATGGCGCGCGACGGCCGCGTGTGGAGGAGACTCTAGTGACGACTTTCATGCTGTCGGACACGACGGCCGGCAAGATCTCGGCGCAGCTCATGCTGCTGCGCCACCAGATGGGCGCCCCCGCCATCGGCATGGTGCTGACCCTCGTGGTGGTCTCCGAGGAGCGCCACCAGTACGACGCGCTGCGCGCCGCCACCGAGGCGGCCCGCGAGCACCCCTCGCGCATCATCGTGGTGATCAAGCGGGAGGAGGCCGAGCCCAACCGGCTCGACGCCGAGCTGCGCATCGGCGAGAACACGCCCGGCGAGGTCGTGGTGCTGCGCCTGTACGGCGAGCTGACCCAGCACGCCGACTCCGTGGTCAGCCCCCTGCTGCTGCCCGACACCCCCGTGGTGGCCTGGTGGCCGGGCGCGGCCCCCGACGTGCCGTCCAAGGACGCGATCGGCGCCCTGGCCCAGCGGCGCATCACCGACGCCAAGGGCTTCGAGAACGGCGGCGCCGCGTCGCTGGTCACCCGCGCCAAGGGGTACGCCCCCGGCGACACCGACCTGGCCTGGGCCCGGCTGACGCCGTGGCGCAGCCTGCTGGCCGCCGCGTTCGACCAGCCGGTGGGCAAGGTGCGCAAGGGCATGGTGGAGGCCAGTCCCGGGCACCCGAGCGCGCCGCTGCTGGCGGCCTGGCTGTCGGAGCGGCTGGGCGCGCCGGTCAAGGTGGGCGAGTCGGCCGGTCCCGGCCTGACCGCCGTACGGCTGCAGACCGGCGACGGCGAGCTGTCGGTCATGCGTTCCGACGCGCGGCTGGCCACGCTGTCGCGTCCCGGTCAGCCGGACCGGAACGTGGCGCTGGCCAGGCGGCACACCTCCGAGCTGATGGCCGAGGAGCTGCGCCGGCTGGACAGCGACGAGGTCTACGAGGCCGCCGTCAAGCGCTTCGCCCGTACGTACAAGGGCTGACCCCCTCCACTTGAGAAAGAAGTGTCGTGAGCGTTCCCAACGTTGTCGTGCACCGCGACGCCGACGTCCTGGCCAAGGCCGTGGCGGCGCGCATCATCACGCGCCTGGTCGACGTGCAGTCGGCCAAGGGGTCGGCCTCGATCGTGCTGACCGGTGGCACGGTCGGCATCGCCACGCTGGCCGCCATCGCCGCCACGCCCGCCCGTGACGCCGTCGACTGGCGGCGCCTGGACGTCTGGTGGGGCGACGAACGGTTCGTGCCCACCGGCGACAAGGAACGCAACGAGACCGGCGCCCGCCAGGCGCTGCTCGACCACGTGGACCTGGACCCCGGCCGGATCCACGTCATGCGCGGCCCCGACTCCGGCATGACGGCCGAGGAGTCGGCCGAGGCGTACGCCGCCGAGCTGCGCGCCGCGGCCCGCCCCGAGGACCACGGCCCGGTGCCAGCCTTCGACGTCATGCTCCTCGGCATGGGCCCCGACGCGCACGTGGCCTCGCTGTTCCCCGGCATGCCCGCCCTGTACGACACGCGCCCCGTCGTCTCCGTGCACGGCTCCCCCAAGCCGCCCCCCACCCGCATCTCCCTGACCCTGCCCGCCATCCAGGCGGCGCGCGAGGTGTGGGTGGTGGCGGCCGGCGAGGAGAAGTCGGGCGCGGTACGCCTGGCCCTGTCGGACTCGGGACACGTCCAGGTGCCGGCCGCCGGCGCCCGCGGCCGAGCCGGCACCCTGTTCCTGCTCGACCGCGCCGCCGCCGCCAAGATCCCCCCAGAACTGGGCCGCCTGGCCTCCCCCTGACCTCAACGCGGGTCGGGGCGCACGACGCTTCCTGGCCGTCAGATGTCGGCGGTCAGGGTGTCGATCTCCTTGAGGAGGGTCTGCTTGCGGTCGGCGGTCAGGTAGGAGGCGTTCACCGCGTTGCGGGCGAGTTGGGCCAGCTCGGGGGCGCCCAGGCCGAGCACGTGGGCGGCGGCGCGGTACTCCCCCGCCAGCGTGGTGGCGAACATGGGCGGGTCGTCGCTGTTGAGGGTGACGTACAGGCCCTCCTCCAGCATCCGGGGCAGCGGGTGGGCGGCGAGGTCGGGCACCTGGCCGGTGCAGACGTTCGAGGTGGGGCAGACGTCCAGGGGGAGCTGGGTCTCGCGCAGGTGGGCGACCAGGCGGGGGTCGGACAGGCAGTTGATGCCGTGGCCGATGCGCTCGGCGCCGTAGCCCTCGATCACCTCCCACATCGTCTCGGGGCCGCTCATCTCGCCGCCGTGCGGGACGCTGTGCAGGCCGGCGGCGCGGGCGGCGGAGAAGGCGTCGCGGTAGGCGTCGCGGTACTTGGGGCGGTCCTGTTCGATGCCTCCGATGCCGAAACCTACCAATGCGGCGGGAGGTTCGCGCAGAGCGTGGTCGACGGTGATCCGGGCGGCCTCCTCGCCGTACTCGCCGGGGATGTCGAAGATGTAGGCCATCTCCACCCCGTGGTCGGTCAGGGAGCGCCGGGCGGCTAGGTCGAGGGCCTCGGTCACCTCGCGCATGGGCATGCCGACCATGTGGTGGGCGTACGGGGTGACCTGCAGCTCGGCGTACCGGCCGCCCTGCCCGGCAAGGTCCCTGGCCAGGCCGAGGACGAGGGTGGCGACGTCCTCGGGCTCGCGGACGAGGCTGTTGACGGCCTGGTAGACGCGGGCGAAGTGGGGGAAGTCGAGGAAGGTGTAGAAGCGGCGCAGTTCCTCCTCGGAGGTCGGGACCTCACTGCCGGGATGCCGCCGGGACAGCTTCAGCACGGTGTCGACCGAGGCCGATCCGACCAGATGTACGTGCAGCTCCACCTTGGGCAGCGCGTCGATGAAGGCGTCGATGGTCATGGCGAAGACCATAAGCCCGAGATTTCCCCTCAAAACAGGGAAAGGGGCGAAATTTCACCTTAAGATGTCAGGATTCGTGCCGTGGGGGTAGGCTCCTGGTCCGTGAGGGATCCTGAGGCCTACGACCGCGGGTTCGCGCGGCTCAGCTCGCACACCGTCCAACCGCTGCTCGCCGCAGTGACCCGCGGCGCCGACGTGACCGCAGGAGACGCCGTGACCCCGGGCGCTGGCGCGCCCCCCGGTGCGGAAGCCCGGGTGGAGCGACGTCCGGAGCGGGTTCTCGATGTCGGATGTGGCACCGGCGTGGTGACGGCGGCCGCGCTCGCGGCCGGCGCCCAGGTCACCGCCGTGGACGCCGACCCCGCCATGCTGGAGCTGGTCGCCCGCCGCCACCCCGCCGCCACGGTCCGCCGGGCCACCCTGCCCGTCCTGCCGTTCGAGGACGCCTCCTTCGACGCCGTGGCGGGCAACTTCGTCGTCAACCACGTCGCCGACGTCCCGGCGACGCTCGCGGAGCTGCGCCGGGTGCTGCGTCCCGGCGGCGCCGTCGGGCTGACCTGGTGGAAGTCCGACGAGATGACGGCCACGAACGTCTTCGCCGAGGCCCTGGCGGCGGCAGGGGTGCCGTACGAGCCTCCGGTCCGCCCCTTCGCCGCCGTGGAGCGGCCGGAACACTTCGCCGGGCTGCTGGCGGAGGCGGGTTTCACCGCCGTGGACGTGCGGACGCTGCGCTGGCGGCACCGGGTGGACGTCACCGCCTGGTGGAGCGGCGTGGTCGAGGCCGGCGGCCCGCGCTTCGAGACGATCGCCCGCCAGCCGCCGGAGACCTACGCCCGCGTTCGGGCCTGCTACGACCGCCTGGCCGCCCCGTACGCCACCACGGGCTTCCCCGTCTGCGCCCACCTGGCCCGCGGTCTGCGCTGACCCGGCCGGGGCCAGCACGCCGCCGAGGCCCCTGACCGGTTTGCGGCGAGGACAGCCCTCAGCTTGTGCTTCAGGGCCGCGGCACGTTCCTCAGCGGTGGGCGAGCTCCTCGAACCGTACGCCCGTGAGCTGCGCGGACACCTCCCACAGCCGCCGGGCGACCTCCTCGGACCTGGCCGTCTCCGAGGGCGTGAGCAGCTTCAGCCGGGGTCCGACGAACTCGCCGCCGGTGATGTCCGGCGAGGTGGCGGCGTACAGGGAGGGGGCGGCGCCGGCGTCGGCCGACTGCAGGAACAGGCGCAGGAGGGGCTGCAGGGGCCCCAGCTTGACGAAGCGGGTCGCGGTGGCACCCGGGTGGGTGGCCACGCTGATCAGGCCCGCACCGGCGCTGCCGGCCCGCCGCTGGAGCTCCAGGGCGAAGAGCAGGTTGGCGAGCTTGGACCGTCCGTACGCGCTCATCCGGCGGTAGCCGCTGTCCAGGGCGAGGTCGTCGAAGTCGAGCCGGCCCATGGAGTGCGCGTCGCTGGAGACGGTGACCACGCGGGCGTGCGGGGCGGCCAGGAGCCGTGGCAGAAGCAGCCCGGTGAGCGCGAAGTGGCCGAGGTGGTTGGTGGCGAACTGCAGCTCCCAGCCGTCCTTGGTCACCTGACGGGGGACCAGGCCGATCCCGGCGTTGTTGACCAGCAGGTCCACTCTGTCGACCGTGTCGGCGAAGCGCCGGATCGAGGATTGGTCGGCCAGGTCGAGGGCGCCGTACGCGACGTCGGCCCCCGGCACGGCCCGCCGGATCTCCGCCACGGCGGCCTCGCCCTTGTCCGCCGAGCGGGCGGCCACGACGACGCGGGCTCCGTGCCGGGCCAGCTCGCGGGCGGTGGACAGGCCGATGCCGCTGTTGGCGCCGGTCACGATGGCCGTTGTGCCGGTGAGGTCCGGGATGTCGGCGGGCGTCCAGGGGGCCATCGCCCCTCCTTGCAGGTGTACGAACGCGTTTCGTGCACCCTAGTCCAGTCGGCGGCGGGCGTGGCGCTCCTCGCGGCGGGTGACCTCCAGACGTTGCCGGACCTCTTCCAGCCGCTTGCGTGCCTTGGCGAGCTTGCGTTCCAGCCGGGCGACCTTCTCGGCGCGCTCGTCGTAGTCGCGGGTGACCGAGTCCAGTGCCTCGGCCCACTCCCGGTGGGCGGCCTCCGCCTCCGCGCGCTCCTTCGCCTTCGCGGCTTCTTTGGCCTCCTTGGCCTCTCGGGCCTGCCTGGCCTCGGCCTCCGCCCGTGCTCGTGCCTCGGCCGCCGCGTCCTTCCCGGCCTGCCCTCGCCCGCGCGACGCGGGCCGGGGCTCACTGGAGGGCGCGGCGGCGGGCCCGGTGGCGGGTGCGGCGGAAGGGGCGGGGGCGAAGCCGCTGTAGCTGAGCGGTTTGGCCAGGCGGCCGGCCCGCACCTGGTCGGCGGCGCCGGCGTCCACGACGGCGGCGTCCAGTGTCTGGTCCACCTCCGAGGAGGCCGCCGCCGACAGACCGCCGGCCTGTCTGGCCAGCCTCGCCACCTTGGCGGTCACCTCGCCACGCGACCGGGTCAGCTCGGCCAGCGCTTCGGCGTCCTGCGCCTGCCAGGCCGCACGCAGCCGCTCCCCCACGCCGAGCAGTTCGTTCAGCTCGGCGGGGTGCTCCCGGGCCAGCCTGTTGACCGCCCAGGCCGAGACGGTGGGCTTGCGCAGCTTCGCGATGTCGCGCGAGAGCCGTACGTCGCCCGCCTCCTTGGCCGCGCGGACCTCGGCCGCGCGGGCGGCGGTGAACTCCGCCGGCGGGACTGCGTAGAGGCGGCCGGCCACCTCGTCAAGATCCACACAGGACAAATACCCCACACGGCGCGGTTTGTAGCGCATAGTGGAGGCAGCCCCAGTCGAACGGAGGCCCCCGGTGTTCGAACGCTTCACCGACCGTGCGCGCAGGGTCGTCGTGCTCGCCCAGGAGGAGGCGCGGCAGATGAGCCACAACTACATCGGCACGGAACACATCCTGCTGGGCCTCATCCACGAGGGCGAGGGGCTGGCCGCGCTGGTGCTCGACGGCTGCGGCGTGGAGCTGGAGCACGTACGGACCTTCGTGGAGCGCGAGGTGGGCCGCGGGGCCAACTCCCCGAGCGGGCACATCCCCTTCACACCGCGCGCCAAGAAGGTGTTGGAGCTGTCCCTGCGCGAGGCGCTGCAGCTGCGCCACAACTACATCGGCACCGAGCACATCCTGCTCGGGCTGATCAGGGAGGGCGAGGGGCTGGCCGCCCAGGCTCTGGCGGACACCGGCGCCGACCTGGCCGACGTCCGGCAGCGCCTGCTCGACCGGGTGGGCCGCGGCACCAGGGAACGGCCGACGGAGGTGTACTTCGGCGGCGGCTCGGTGCTCGCCGAACGGCTCACCCGCATCGAGGAGAGCCTGGAACGCATCGAGCGCCACCTGGGCATCGGCCCCGCCGCCGCCCCGGACGAGCCCGGGGAGGAGGGGCCGCGCGAGGAGGGCCTGGGCTGAGGCCCGCCCGCCGACCGGCAGCCCCATGTCCGGGGTCCACACATCGCGCACGTCAGGCGGGCTTGGCGTACCGGCCGACCCGCTCGGCCTGGGAGCGGTCGTGTCAGGGCTCCCCGCCTCCCCCACATGTGCCTGACCAGTACGCGGCCGCCACCCCGCGCCAGCCGCCGGGCCGCGCTGGTCAGATCGCACCACGGAGGCCGGTCACGCCCGTCGGCCAGGCGCGCGTTCACAGCGGTCAGGAATGGGCGGCGCGGATCTCCGTCACGGTGAACTCGTCGACGATGTGCCTGTTCTGCACCAGGAACCCCACCACTCCCGCCACCGCCTCCGCGCCCAGGGCAGCCCTCACGCGTGCGCTCAAGAGGTAGACGAGGGGCGTCGCCGGCTGGGTGAGGGTGAGGTCGCGGTCGTGGCGGTGCACGTCCTGCAACGCCCTGATCGGGATCGGCCGCTCTGTGGTGAACCACACCGCGACCTCCCAGAGCGGCTGCGTCGGACCGACGTCGGCACCGGCGTGATAGCAGGCGACGCAGCCATGTCCGGCATGCCGACCATGCGGGCAGGTCCACTGGACGACGTCGGCCGCGCTCTGGGGCTGGGCGCCCAGGACGGCTGCTTCGGTGACGCGGCGACGTACCCGCCTTGCCCGGTCCTCCCACGGAGAGACGGAGTCGCTGCTGATGATCGGATCCCTTCGCGGCTACACCCCAAGACACCCAAGCCTAGTCTGGTTACCGGTTCTGTGTCCGAGCCGCGGGAGTCGCCCGGCGAGATCCTTGCCAGAAGGCAATGGCTTGATCGCGGGGCGAGGCCGCAGTCGTGTACTGGTCGCGCACCTCGCGGGCAATGGTCATATCGCCGCTCCCCCACTGAGGGTGGATCTCCGACGTGGCTGGCGACGGACGGTCGCCTCACCAACGTTTGCGAAGGTCATCCAACCAGCAAGGCAGACTCCTGAACGCTTCGAGCGGGGTGCACGCGGCAATCCGTGCCGGGCCTTCCCACGGCCGCGCCGGACTGCGAGCCCGGCGACGGCGCCTCGTACACGCCGGGAGGCACCCTGGTGCGCCCGCAGCCGGCCGGTGCGGCAGCGGTCGTCGACCATGACGAGCTCCAGGTTCTCGCGCATCATGGCTACGGTCAGTTGTCCTGGTGCGCCTTCTCGGGCAGGTCTCGCTCGGTGAACATGTCCACCAGCAGGCGTATGGGCAGTTCCGCCTCGGTGGGATAACGGAAATGCTGGTCCAGGTTGAGGTTGTAGTGGTTGCGGCGGCCCACCCGCTCGCGGACGACATAACCGCCCTGATGCAGGTCGGAGACGATGCTCTGCACGGTGCGCTCGGTGATGCCCAGGGTCGCGGCGATGTCGCGGAGCCGGGCCTCCGGATGGCGGGCGATCTCCAGCAGCACCCGGGCGTGATGGGTGAGGAAGGTCCATGAGCGCTCCTCCGCACGGCCGGCCACCGCCTCATCGGCTTGTGCTTCCACTGACGTGTCGGAGATGCGCATTCCGACAGCATTTCACGAAGTGGCTGTGCAGAAAACTCTTTCCGGTATTGTGTTTCGGGATTACCGTTGGGTGTGCCCCGGCAAGCACACGGTCCCCGACATCGGGGAGAAGCGATGCCCAACCGGAAGCCGCTGTCGTGAACCACCAAACTGAGGGGGCATCGTCATGACCCCGCTACTGATCGACTCCTGGGACGCACCCGGCGCGGTGGTGGTCACCGTGGCGGGCGAAATCGACACCACCAACGCCCTCCGCCTACAGGAGTACCTGACCCGGGCGGCGCGGGCCGGCCTGCCGCTGGTGCTCGACTTCGCCGCGATGACC
Source organism: Nonomuraea sp. NPDC005692 (assembly GCF_040631115.1). Taxonomy (NCBI): domain Bacteria; kingdom Bacillati; phylum Actinomycetota; class Actinomycetes; order Streptosporangiales; family Streptosporangiaceae; genus Nonomuraea; species Nonomuraea sp. NPDC005692. The sequence continues at coordinate 81,609 of NZ_JBEXYU010000032.1, forward strand.
TTCATGGACAGCAAGGGACTGCAGGTCCTGGTCCACTCGGACGACGAACTGCGCACGCGCGGAAGTGATCTGCATCTGGCGGCCGTCCAGGGCATCCCCGCCCGGCTCTTGGAGATCACCGGCGTAGCGGACTTCCTGACCATCCACCCCAGCGTCGACCATGCCCTGACCGCACTGGACGAGCCGAACGCGGACGACTCCTTCCCCGAGCGGAACCCCGCCTGACCACTCGCCTGCGCAGGGTACCCAGATGCACGCCCGCGCCTTGACAGCCGGGCCGTAGCGAGCCGGCGCCGCCACTTCATCTCGGGCACCGAATCGACCGTCACGGCGTCCTCACCGAGCTCAGCGACCTCGCTCACCCGCTGCGGCCGCGCCGGCGCACCCGGCGTCCCCGGGGGCATCTGTCACTGGCGGAATCCCCCATGGCACCCGTTCTCCCTGTGCCCGGGATCACTGGCGCAGTGCGTATTTGTGCGCCGACCGACCAGCCCTACGGCGTGTGTACTACCCGAGGCCCGCAATCCGGCGGGCCGCTTCATCAAGGGGATGTATGTTCACGTCAAGAACACTGAGACGTACCGCTGCGTGCGCCGCCGCTCTGTGCGTCACCGGAATCGGCGCCTCGCTCGCCTCGCCGGCGCAGGCGGCCACTGTGTACAAGGAGCTCGAATATCGCGGCAACGCCTCCAAGCTGGTCCTGACCGCGGAAGCGAACTTCAACGGCTCCTTCGTCCTGCTGAAGGCCGACACCAACAGTGCGCTCGGCCAGTGGGCGCAGACCGCGACCACCTCCTCCGGCGGCGGGCAGCCCGCCTTCGTCTACACGCTGCGGGCCAGCCTGGAGACGGGCTCTCCGCTGTGCCTCACCGCCAAGAACACCGTGGACGTGGTCGTGGCCGCATGCGACAACACCGACAGCCAGAAGTGGTTCCACCCCACCGCCGTGTCAGGCCCTGGCGGCACCCTGCCGACCAAGAACGTCGCCAACCTCCGGCACCTGGGGCAGAGCCAGTCTCCTCAGGCAACATCGCTGTCGCTGTTCGGGCCGATCGGCGTGCACTTCTGGGCCAAGCGCACCGCCTGAGCCATCGAGGTGGCCAGCGGTGGCCTTCCCCGACAGCAGGTCGAGCATCACGTTCGCGCCGAACCTGGTGGCCCCGACGCCCAGCGGTGCGTGAAGCGCACCTGGGACAGCTGCGGGAGCGTGGTGGCGGTGCTCGGCGAGCTTGACGAACGTCTCGTCGCGCTCTGGCTGATGGAACCCGAGGGAGCGGACGCCGCCACCGCCCCCGTCGACGTTCAGCGTATGTGTGGCCGGATCTGCGACTTCGCGCCGGGGCGCAGGAACGGTCCCTGGCCCTGTCGGTCGTGACGCGATGGGGAGCCGACCGCCACCCGGTGAGGAGCGGTCCGCACCTGCGAAGGCGCGGCCCTGATGGGCCGCGCCTTCGCGTTTCACACCATGGCGGCGACGGACAGGCGGGCCTCGATCACACCGGGATCATCGGTGGGGCCGACGGCGGCCCCCAGGCCGGTCATGAGCCGGTGCATGCGGATGTTGTCCGACAGCATGGTGGCGCGGATCTCGGCGAAGCCGTGGTTGCGGGCGGTGTCGATGAGGATGCGGGCGAGCGCGGCGCCCAGGCCGCGGCCCTGCCAGTTGTCCTCGACGAGGAAGGCGAGTTCGGCGGCGCCGGGGTCGGCGCAGTACATGAGGCTGGCCAGGGCGATGGCCTGGCCGTCGTGGCAGGCGACGATCGATTCGCCGCGGTCGCGGTCGCACAGCCGGTCGAACATGCGCGGGGGCAGGGACGGCATGGCGGTGAAGTAGCGGAAGCGGCGCGAGGCGGGGGTGCAGCGGTCGTGCAGGTCGCGCACGGCCTCGCGGAAGCCGGCCGTCAGGGGGCGGACGTCGACCTCGGTGTTGTCGGCCAGGCGCAGGGACCGGTCACTGCCGGCGGGCTCGGTGGGCGGCTGGGCGAGCCGAACGAAGGCGGCGGCGCGAGCGGCCTCGGTGAGGGTGAAGGGCAGCTCGTGGCGGCGCAGCTGGATGACGCGCTTGGGAGCCACGGGAATGACGAGCTGGTGGGGGTCGGGCAGTTCGCTCACGTGCTCACCGTAGGCCCAGCGGGCGGAGTCGGCGCGCAGCAGGTCGGCCAGGATCGCGGGCAGGCGCCATGGCTGGGCGTGCAGGCGGGCGGCGAGGAGGAGGGCGCGAGTGGTCTCGTCGGCGAGCTCGTGGGCGGCGGCAGGAACGACGTGGACGCGGCGTCCACCGGCGGCTGTCAGGGCGGCGGCGACGTCCTCGGCGGGGGCCGGGACCTCGGCGACGAACTCGTCGACGGTGCCGGTGATGTCGGGCTGGACGGACAGGCCGAGGATGTTGCCGCCGCGCTCGGCCAGCGCGGTGGCGAGGGAGGCGAGGCGTCCGGGTCGCTCGTCGACGGTGGCGCGGATGCGCATGTAGGCCATGGGGTCCCCTTCCGTTGTGGTTCCAGCGTGGAAGAGGTGTGTTACGGGGTTGCTACACGGTAGTGGCTCCGCCGTTTCGTTTGCCGATATGTCTCTTGGTAGTGCCTCGCCCCATGCCAGGTGCTGCCGCGGCGCGCAGGCCAGGGGCGAGGGCAGCCGTCCGGGGTCGCCCGTCCACCGTGGTCCGGATCCGCAAGGACCTCACAGGAGCATTCCTGGGAGCCGTGCCCGCCAGCCGACGGGTTTCATCACGAATTTCGTCGTGAGATGCGCCACCTAATCCCGATATAGCAGGATATGGGGCCATGAATGCGCGAGTTCCCTTGTCGTCCGGATTCGTCAACGGTGACGTGTCCTTCTGGTACCGCTCGTCCGGGGTGCCGGAGCCTGGTCCGCGGCTCGACGGCGACCTGCAGGCCGACGTGGCGATCGTTGGGGCCGGCTATACGGGGCTGTGGACCGCGTACTACCTCAAGAAGGCCCGCCCCTCGCTCCGGGTGGTGCTGCTGGAGCAGGAGTTCGCCGGGTTCGGCGCCTCGGGGCGCAACGGCGGCTGGCTGACCGGCGACCTGGCCGGCTCCCACGAACGGTACGGCTCCGACGCCCGCCGCCTGCAGCGCGAGATGTACGCCTCCATCGACGAGGTCATCGCGGTCTGCGAGAACGAGTCGATCGACTGCGACATCGTCAAGGGCGGCGTGGTGAACGTGGCCCGCACCCCCGCCCAGGCCGACCGGCTGCGCGCCTCGGTGGCCACCGCCCGCGCCTGGGGCATCGAGGAGGCGGACCTGCGCCTGGCCGACCCCTCGGAGCACGTACGTGTGGCGGGCGCCCTGGCGGCCTCCTGGAGCCCCCACTGCGCCCGTATCCAGCCCGCCAAGCTGGCCCAGGGGCTGGCCAGGGCCGTACGCGACCTCGGCGTCCCGGTCTATGAGCGCACCCCGGTCACCGAGATCTCCCCCGGCCGGGCGGTGACCCCGTACGGAACGGTCGGGGCGGCGTACGTCATCCGCGCCACCGAGGGCTTCACCGCCCGCCTGAACGGCCTGCGCCGCCAGTGGCTGCCCATGAACAGCTCCATGATCGTCACCGAGCCCCTCCCCGCCTCCTTCTGGGACGAGGTCGGCTGGCGGGGCGCCGAACTGCTCGGCGACCTCGCGCACTACTACATGTACGCCCAGCGCACCGCCGACGACCGCATCGCCTTCGGCGGCAGAGGCCGTCCCTACCTGTACGGCTCCCGCATCGACGCCCGCGGCCGCACCCACGAGTGGACGGTCGAGGCCCTGTGGCGGCTGCTGGTCGACTTCTTTCCCGCGGCCCGCTCCTCCTCGGTCGCGCACGCCTGGTCGGGCGTGCTGGGCGTGCCGCGCGACTGGTGCTCGACCGTGCACGTGGACCGCGCGACCGGCCTCGGCTGGGCCGGCGGGTACACCGGACACGGCGTGACCACGACGAACCTCGCCGGACGCACGCTCCGTGATCTCATACTCGGTGAGGAGACGGAGCTGACGTCCCTGCCGTGGGTGGGGCGCAAGGTGCGCTCCTGGGAGCCCGAGCCGCTGCGCTGGATGGGGGTGCACGCGATGTACCGCCTGTACCGGGTGGCCGACCACCGGGAGCGTTCCATGCCCCGCACCTCGGCCCTGGCCCGCTTCGCCGACCTGATCACCGGCCACTGACCCCGCACTGAGAAAAAGGGAGAACCTCCATGAACATCCTCTTCCGCGGTGGCGGCGCCTTCATCGGCGGCGCCGTGCGGCGCGACGCCGTGCTGGTGCGGGACGGGGTGATCGCCGCCGTCGGCCCGGAGGGCGAGCTGTCCCGCCTCGCCCCCGGCCACGACACCGTCGACCTGGACGGCGGCCTGCTCACCCCGGGCTTCGTCGACGCGCACATGCACCCAGTACAAGCCGGACTCGAACGAGCAAAGTGCGACTTGTCAGAAATTTTCGGCCTGGACACCTACATAGCCAAGATCTCCGACTACGCCACGAAAAATCCAGAAAAAGAGTGGATCGACGGCGGAGGCTGGGACATGTCAGCCTTCCCCAACGGCCTCCCCCACCGCTCCCAGCTCGACTTCCTCGACCGGCCGGCCTACCTGATCCAGCGTGACCACCACGCCGCCTGGGTCAACTCCCGCGCCCTCGACCTGGCCGGCATCAGGCGGGACACCCCCGACCCCGCCGACGGCAGGATCGAGCGTGACGCCGACGGCACCCCGTCCGGCGTCCTGCACGAGGGCGCGATGGACCTCGTCGGCCTGCTGGCCCCCCGGCCCACCGCCGAGGACCAGGCGCGGGCGCTGGCCGAGGCCGAGCGGCACCTGTTCTCGCTGGGCGTCACCGGCTGGCAGGACGCCATCGTGGGCTCGTACGCCGGCTCGGACGACCAGCTTCCCACCTACCTCGACGCCGCCCGCGCGGGCCGGCTGCGCGCCCGCGTGGTGGGCGCGCTGTGGTGGGACAGGACGCGCGGCGAGGACCAGATCGAGGACCTGGTCCGCAGGCGGGCCGCCGCCGAGGGGCTGGACCGGTTCGCCGCCACCTCGGTCAAGATCATGCAGGACGGCATCACGGAGAACTTCACCGCCGCGACGCTGGAGCCGTACTGCCGGTGCGGCGGCACGGGCCTGTCCTACGTCGACCCCGGCAAGCTCAAGCGGTACGTCGCCGAACTGGACCGGCTGGGCTTCCAGGTGCACTTCCACGCCATCGGCGAACGCGCCGTGCGCGAGGCCCTGGACAGCTTCGAGGGCACCGACCCGGCCAACCGCCACCACATCGCCCACCTGCAGATCATCGAGCCCTCCGACGTGCCGCGCTTCGCCGCGCTGGGCGTCACGGCCAACCTGCAGCCCCTGTGGGCCACCCACCACGCCCAGATGGACGAGCTGACGCTGCCGTTCCTGGGTGAGCCGCGCTCGTCGTGGCAGTACCCCTTCAAGGACCTCCAGGCGCACGGCACCCGGTTCTGCGCGGGCAGCGACTGGCCGGTCTCCGACGCCGACCCGATCCAGGGCATGCACGTGGCGGTGAACCGTACCGAACCGGGCGGATCGGTGCACGCGGGCTACCCGACGGCGCAGACGCCGTTCCTGCCCGGCCAGCGCCTCGACCTGGCCACGGCGTTGAGCGCGTACACCGAGGGGTCGGCCTGGATCAACCGCTCGCCGGCGGGCGTGATCGCGCCCGGCCGCCCGGCCGACCTGGTGGTGCTCGACCGCGACCCCTTCGAGCTGCCCCCGGCCGCCATCTGGACGACGCGGGTGCGCATGACGTTCGTCGACGGCGTGGCGGTGCACGGCCGGTGACGCGCGAAGGGCCCCGGTGACCAGCACCAGGGCCCTTCCGCCGGCTCGCCTACCAGGGGGACTTGTTGTTGCGCAGGCGCTCCAGTGCCTCCTCGAGGATCGCCTTGCCGTCCTTGTCGCTCCGGCGCTCCTTCACGTAGGCCAGGTGCGTCTTGTACGGCTCGTTCTTGGGCGGGGCAGGCGGGGCCTCCTCGTCCTGTCCGGCGGGGAGGCCGCAACGTGGGCAATCCCACGTCTCGGGGACCGCCGCGTCGCTGGCGAAACTGGGGCGCGTCTCGTGCATGTTGGCGCACCAGAACGAGACCCGCACTCTCGGAGCTGCCTCGCCGCGCTCGGCCTCCCCCATAGGGCCGGCGCCGACTCGGCTGCCACGGATCGCGTTGCCACTACCCACGGATGAACTCCTCGCTCGATCGCCCCGCGTCGTGACACGGGGGGAGAATCACTGTCACGCGTTAATCAGTTGTCTCAGGGCCGCATGAGCAGGCCGAGAGCGATGATGCAGACGAACCAGACGGTGCCCGTGATGACGGTCAGCCGGTCGAGGTTGCGCTCCACCACCGAGGAACCACCGAAGTTCGACGAGAAACCGCCGCCGAACATGTCAGACAGGCCGCCACCCTTGCCCTTGTGGAGCAGGACGAGCAGGATCATGAGACCGCTCGCCAGGATGAGGGCGATGGAGATTCCGATTTCCACGGTATGCCTGTTCCTTCAGTGCTCTGTTACGCGTGACGATTCAAACTTGCCTCTTGAGGGTACGGCCTGGTGTCAAGTCGCACCCTCAGAACGACTCAGTTAGCCAGGCAATTCGGAGAATCGGCAGATCTTGGCGAACTCCCCGGCATCGATGCTGGCACCGCCCACGAGCGCGCCGTCGACATCGGGTTGAGCCATGATCCCCACGATATTGCCGGACTTGACCGAGCCACCGTAAAGGATACGGACCGCGGAGGCCACTTCGGGGTCGTAGAGCTCCGCGAGTCTCACCCGCAACGCTCCGCAGACCTCCTGCGCGTCCTCCGGGGTGGCCACCTCGCCCGTGCCGATCGCCCACACGGGCTCGTAGGCCACCACTATCGATTTTGCCTGCTCGGCGCTGATTTTGCGCAGGGCGCCGTCGAGTTGACCGAGACTGTGCGCGATGTGGCCGCCCTCTTGGCGCACGGCCAGCCCCTCGCCCACGCACAGGATGGGCGTGATCGAGTGCCGGTAGGCCGCCTGCACCTTGGCGTTGACGAGGTCGTCGTCCTCGGCGTGGTACTGGCGGCGCTCGGAGTGGCCGATGACCACGTACGTGCAGCCGAGCTTGGCCAGCATGACGCCCGACACCTCGCCGGTGTAGGCGCCGCTGTCGTGCTGGGACAGGTCCTGGGCCCCGTAGACGATGCGCAGCTTGTCGCCGTCGACCAGCGTCTGGACGCTGCGCAGGTCGGTGAAGGGCGGCAGGACGGCCACGTCGGCCTTGTCGAAGTCCTTGTCGCTGAGCGCGAACGCCAGCTTCTGGACCAGGGCGATGGCCTCAAGGTGATTGAGGTTCATCTTCCAGTTGCCGGCGATGAGCGGCTTGCGCTGCTGGGCCACCTCAGTCCTCCAGAGCCGCGAGTCCGGGAAGGGTCTTGCCCTCAAGGTATTCCAGGCTGGCCCCGCCGCCGGTGGAGATGTGCGAGAAACCGTCCTCGGGCAGGCCCAGCCTGCGCACGGCCGCCGCGGAGTCGCCGCCGCCGACCACCGTGAAGGCGTCGGAGCCGATGAGCGCCTCGGCCACCGCCCTGGTGCCGCCGGAGAACGCGTCGAACTCGAACACGCCCATCGGCCCGTTCCAGAAGACGGTCTTGGCGTCGGCCAGCTTGCTCGCGAACAGCTCGCGCGTCTTGGGCCCGATGTCGAGCCCCTCGCGGTCGGCCGGGATCGCGGTGGCCTCGACCACCTCGTGCTCGGCGTCGGCCGCGAAGCTGACGGCCGCCACCACGTCGACCGGCAGCACGAGGTCGACGCCCCGCTTGCCGGCCTCGGCGAGGAAGCCGCGCACCTGGTCGAGCTGGTCCTCCTGGAGCAGCGACCGGCCCACCTCGTGGCCCTGGGCCTTGAGGAAGGTGTAGGCCATGCCGCCGCCGATCAGCAGCCGGTCGACCTTGGTCAGCAGGTTGGCGATGACGCCCAGCTTGTCGGAGACCTTGGCCCCGCCCAGGACGACCACGTAGGGACGCTCGGTGTCCTCGGTCAGCCTGCGCAGCACCTCGACCTCGGCCACGACCAGCCCGCCGGCCGCGTGCGGCAGCAGCTTGGGCACGTCGTAGACGCTGGCGTGCTTGCGGTGCACCGCGCCGAACCCGTCGCCGACGTAGAGCTCGGCCAGGCCGGCCAGCTTCTCGGCGAACGCGCCGCGGGCGGCGTCGTCCTTGGACTCCTCGCCGGGCTCGTAGCGCAGGTTCTCCAGCAGGGCGACCTGGCCCTCCCGGAGGGCCTCGACCGTCTGCCGCGCGCTGTCGCCGACCACGTCGGTGGCGAAGGCGACGTCCTGGCCGAGCAGCTCACCCAGGCGGGCGGCCACCGGCCCGAGCGAGTACTCGGGGTTGACCTTGCCCTTGGGCCTGCCCAGATGGGCGCAGACGACGACCTTGGCGCCGCGCCCGGCCAGCGCCTGGATCGTCGGCACCGACGCGCGGATGCGGCCGTCGTCGGTGATCTTCTCTCCGTCGAGCGGGACGTTGAGGTCGGCGCGCACGAGCACGCGCCGCCCCTTGACGTCGAGATCGTCGAGCGTGCGCATGCTCATGCTCCTGTTCCCGCAGCGGCCTCGACCACGCTCACAGGCCGCGGCCGACCAGCTCGATCAGGTCGGCGAGGCGGTTGGAGTAGCCCCACTCGTTGTCGTACCAGCCGACGACCTTGACCTGGTTGCCGATGACCTTGGTGAGGCCGGCGTCGAAGATGCAGGAGTGGGGGTCGGTGACGATGTCGGAGGAGACGATCTCGTCCTCGGTGTAGCTGAGGATGCCCTTGAGCGGGCCCTCGGCGGCGGCCTTGATCGCGGCGTTGACCTCTTCGGCGGTGACCTCGCGGCTGACGTCGACGGTGAGGTCGGTGGCCGAGCCGGTGGGGATCGGCACGCGCATGGCGAAGCCGTCGAGCTTGCCCTTGAGGTCGGGCAGCACCAGGCCGATGGCCTTGGCGGCGCCGGTGGAGGTGGGCACCACGTTGAGGGCGGCGGCGCGGGCGCGGCGCAGGTCCTTGTGCGGGCCGTCCTGCAGGTTCTGGTCCTGCGTGTAGGCGTGGATGGTGGTCATCAGACCCTTCTCGATGGTGAAGGTGTCGTGGATGACCTTGGCCATCGGGGCCAGGCAGTTGGTGGTGCAGGACGCGTTGGAGATGATCGTGTGGCTGGCCGGGTCGTAGACGTCCTCGTTGACGCCCATCACGATGGTGACGTCCTCGTTCTTGGCCGGCGCGGAGATGATGACCTTCTTGGCGCCGTTGTCGGCGTGCACCTTGGCCTTGGAGGCGTCGGTGAACAGGCCGGTCGACTCCACCACGACGTCGACGCCGAGGTCGCCCCAGGGCAGCTTGGCCGGGTCGCGCTCCGCGAACGCCTTGATCGCCTTGCCGTCGACGGTGATCTCGTCGCTGGAGGCCTTCACCTCGTACGGCAGACGGCCCAGGATGCTGTCGTACTTCAGCAGGTGGGCGAGCGTCGCGTTGTCGGTCAGGTCGTTGACCGCGACGATCTCGATGTCCTTGCCGCTGGCGGCGACCGCGCGCCAGAAGTTGCGACCGATGCGGCCGAAGCCGTTGACGCCTACGCGGATGCTCACGGAAACCGATCTCCTCGAACAGATGGCGGTTGAATCTCAACCACGAACACTATCGGACCCAAATTGGTTTAGACCACTTCAGGTACCGCCCTGCGTATCCCCGTTCAGGGGGCACAATTTGCGAGCTTCGAGTAAAGTGCCCGACTCGTCGGAGTAAATTCGTGCATTCTCTGGGGGCTGAGATGTCACATAAGCGGTCCGGCCTGCTTCCTGGACTGATCGCGGGGCTGGTCACCGCGCTGGTCTGTGCGGCGGCCCTGGGGTTCGCGGTGCTCTTCCAGGACCGGCTGCCGAAGGCCGTCGCCACGCTGGGCAACGGCCACGCCCTGTCGGTGACGCTGTCGCTCCTGATCGCGCTGCTGGTCGCCCTGGCCGTGGGCGCGGCCCGCCCGCGCAACCGGGCGCTGCCGGTGGTGGCCGCCCTGTACGCGGCGGCGGCCGTCGCCGGTGGCCAGATCTCGGGCGTGTCCATCATGATCGGCGCCGCGCGGCGCACGCCCGCGACCGGCGCGCCCTCCTCCCCGCGGCTCGGCGACATCACGGTGGCCAACGCCGGCGAGGGACTTCCCCGCGCCCTGGCGGTCTACCGCGAGCCGCTCGCACAGACGTGGCAGATGTGGCTGTACATCGCGGTCGCCGCCGTGGCCGCGCTCCTGCTGGTCACGCTGCGCGTCTTCCGCGTACGCCGCGCCGACCGGGCAGCCCTGGCCCAGGAGGCGACGGAGGAGGCGGGGCAGGAGTACCGGGCGCCCTTCGAGCCCGCACAACCGCCCGCACAGTCGTCCGCACAGGCGTCCGCACAGGCGCTCGCGCAGTCGCCGGTGCAGCAGGACGCGCCCGCGGACCTGTTCACGCCGCGCAAGCCCGCCAGGGACTGACGTACGCCCACCCGGTAGCGGTCGGGCGGCCCACAGCGCGCCTCGTCACGGCGAGCGGCCCGTGAGCCCTCACGACCGGCCATGACAGGCGTTCAGGGACGTCGGCGCTTGCGGGCCACCGCGCGGAGCCGTACGGGATGGGGGTCTCCCGGACGGCGCCGCGGGCGCCCGCACGGCGGCGAGCCCGCTACGGCGCCAGCATGTCGACGGTGAGGTTGGCCTCGGTGTTAGGGATGCCCAGGTCGGAGGCGCGCTTGTCGGCCATCGCCAGCAGCCGCCTGATGCGCCCGGCGATGGCGTCCTTGGTCAGCGGCGGGTCGGCGATCTGGCCCAGCTCCTCCAGCGACGCCTGCTTGTGCTCCACCCGCAGCCGCCCGGCCACCACCAGGTGGTCCGGCGCCTCCTCGCCGAGGATCTCCAGCGCGCGCTGCACCCGCGCGCCCGCCGCGACGGCCGCCCGCGCCGAACGCCGCAGGTTGGCGTCGTCGAAGTTGGCCAGCCGGTTGGCGGTGGCCCGCACCTCGCGGCGCATCCGGCGCTCCTCCCAGGCCAGCACGCTGTCGTGCGCGCCGAGGCGGGTGAGCAGCGCGCTGATCGCGTCGCCGTCGCGGACCACGACGCGGTCGACGCCGCGCACCTCCCGGGCCTTAGCATGGATCTTCAGCCGCCGGGCCGAGCCGACCAGCGCGAGCGCGGCCTCCGGCCCCGGGCAGGTGACCTCCAGGGACATCGAACGCCCCGGCTCGGTCAGCGAGCCGTGCGCCAGGAAGGCGCCCCGCCAGGCCGCCTCGGCGTCGCAGGCCGCGCCCGCCACGACCTGCCGGGGCAGGCCGCGCACCGGGCGCCCGTGGTTGTCGATCAGGCCCGTCTGCCGGGCCAGCGCCTCACCGTCGCGGTAGACGCGCACCACGTAGCGCGAGCCCTTGCGCAGCCCGGCCGGCGCGAGCACGAGCACCTCGGCCTTGTGACCGAACACCTCGCCGATGTCCTTGATCAGCCGCCGCGCGGTGGCGTTGGTGTCGAGCTCGGCCTCGATCACGATGCGGCCGCCCACCAGGTGCAGGCCGCTGGCGAACCGCAGCAGCGTGGAAACCTCCGCCTTGCGGCAGCACGGTTTCAGCACCGGCAGGCGGCTCAGTTCGTCCTTCACCACACCTGTCATCGCCATAAGCGTTAGTCCTTCCCCCATTCAGACCGGCTCCCGCCAGTCTCTCGCACCTTCGCGCCACGCCGACCAGGATCAACGCTTCTGGAGGAAAATCTCGTCCAGGACGGAGGCAAGACGTCGTGGGTCATGCCGGGGCGAGCCGTCGGCCGCGGCCACGTCGGCCAGGACGAGCCGGGCGCCGAGCGCCGCCGCGGCCTTGTCCAGGGCGTCGAGGTCGTCGACCACGCCGGTGTCGGCCAGCACGACGTCGAAGGCCAGGTCGGGGGCGTGCTGGCGGAGCACCTCCAGGTGCTGCTGGGGGGAGAAGTCGTCGGTCTCGCCCGGCTGGGGGGCCAGGTTGAGGGTGACGAGCCGCTTGGCCTTGCTGTCGTGCAGCGCGCGGGCCAGCTCGGGGACCTTCAGGTGCGGCAGCACGCTGGTGAACCACGAGCCCGGCCCGAACACCAGCCAGTCGGCCTCGTGCACCGCGGCGACCGCCTCCGGGCGCGCGGGCGGGTCTTCGGGCACCAGGGAGATGGCCTGCACCCGGCCCGGCGTGAGCGCGCAGGCGACCTGGCCGCGCACGGTCGAGGTGACGCCGTCGAGCTCGACCTCGGCCACGATGTCGAGCGGCACCGAGGCCATCGGCAGCACCCTGCCGTGCGCGCCGAGCAGCCGGCCCACCCAGTCGAGGCCGGCCACCGAGTCGCCGAGCAGCTCCCACAGCGCCACGATCAGCAGGTTGCCGACGGCGTGCCCGTGGAGCTCGCCCTCACTGCGGAAGCGGTGCTGGACGACCTCGCTCCAGGTGATGCCCCACTCGTCGTCGCCGCACAGCGCGGCCAGCGCCATGCGCAGGTCGCCGGGCGGCAGCACGCCGAGCTCGCGGCGCAGCCGGCCGCTGGAGCCGCCGTCGTCGGCCACGGTCACCACCGCGGTCAGCCGGTCGGTGACGACCCGTAAGGCCGACAGCGAGGCGTAGAGCCCGTGGCCGCCGCCGAGGGCCACCACGTGGGGACCGTTCAGCGGATGCGGCAGCCCCAGCTCCATACGTTCATGGGTCACTCCCGCCCCACATCCCGGTGACTGACCTGGACCTCCATGCCGCGGTCACGCAGGCGGGCGGCGACCTGCTCGGCCATGGCCACGCTGCGGTGCTTGCCGCCCGTGCAGCCCACGGCCAGGGTCGCGTAGCTCTTGCCCTCGCGGGCGTAGCCGGTGGCGACGACCTGCAGGACCTCCTCGTAGGCGTCGAGGAACTCCTTGGCGCCCGGCTGGCCGAGCACGTAGTCGCTGACCGGCGCGTCGAGGCCGTTCATCGGCCGCAGCTCGGGCACCCAGTGGGGGTTGGGCAGGAATCGGCAGTCGACGACGAGGTCGGCGTCGACCGGCAGGCCGTACTTGAACCCGAACGAGACGACGTTGAGCCGCAGCCCCGGGCGGTCCTCGCCGCCGAAGTAGGCGACGATCTTGTTGCGCAGGTCGTGCACGTTGTGGGACGAGGTGTCGATCACCAGGTCGGCGTTGGCCCGCACCTCGCGCAGGATGCCGCGCTCGCGGGTGATGCCGTCGACCAGGCGGCCCTCGCCCTGCAGCGGGTGGGGCCGGCGGACGTTCTCGAACCTGCGCACCAGCTCCTCGTCGCTGGCCTCGAGGAAGACGACCCGTACGCGAACGCCACGGCCCTCCAGCTCCTCGATGGCCGCGTTGAGGTCGGTGGTGAAGGCCAGGCTGCGCACGTCGACGACCGCGGCCACCTTGTCGGCGGCCAGCTTGACCTTGCCCGCCTCCTCCGCCATCGCGAACAGCAGCCCCGGCGGCAGGTTGTCGATGACGAACCAGCCCAGGTCTTCCAGCGCCTTGGCGGCCGTGCTGCGCCCCGCCCCGGACATGCCGGTGACGATGACGAACGCCGGCTCGGTGCTCATGGCCTCACTCCGTTCGCCGACACCCTGCGCTCCCTCGCGGGTGTTCACGATGTATCTCCCTTCAGCGTCGACACGATGACCTCGGCGAGGGCCGGCCCGATGCCGGGAACCTCGCAGATCTCGGTCGCGCTGGCCTCGCGTAGCTTCTTGACGGAGCCGAAGTGCTTGAGCAACGCCTGCCTGCGCGCCGGCCCGAGGCCGGGCACGCCGTCGAGCGCGCTCTCCTTCACTGACTTGGACCTCTTGGAACGATGGTAGGTGATGGCGAACCTGTGTGCTTCGTCGCGGACGCGTTGCAGCAGGTAGAGACCCTCACTTGAACGAGGCATGATCACTGGCTGGTCGTCGCCGGGCAACCACACCTCCTCCAGCCGCTTGGCCAGGCCGCACACCGCGACGTCGTCGATGCCGAGCTCGTCGAGCGCCCGCTGCGCGGCGGCCGCCTGGGGGCCCGCGCCGTCGACGACGACCAGGTTGGGCGGGTAGGCGAACTTGCGCGGCTTGCCGGTCTCGGGGTCGATGGGCCCATGGCCGTCGTCGTCCTCGGCGGCCAGCTCGCCGGTGGCCGAACGTTCCTCCAGATAACGCCGGAACCGCCGCATGATCACCTCGTGGATCGAGGCGACGTCGCCCTCCTTGGTCTTGATCGCGAAGCGCCGGTACTCGCTCTTGCGCGCCAGACCGTCCTCGAAGACCACCATGGACGCCACGACGTTCTCGCCCTGCAGATGGGAGACGTCGTAGCACTCGACGCGCAGCGGCGCCTGGTCGAGGTCGAGCGCGTCGGCGATCTCCTGCAGCGCCTTGCTGCGCGTGGTCAGGTCGCCGGCGCGGCGGATCTTGTGCTGGGCCAGGGACTCCTTGGCGTTGCGCTCGACGGTCTCCATCAGCGCCTTCTTGTCGCCGCGCTGCGGGACGCGTACCTCGACCCGGGCCCTACGCTGCTCGGTCAGCAGCTCGGCGACCGCCTCGGCGTCGGGCGGCAGCGCGGGCACGAGCACCTCGCGCGGCATCGACTCGGGGCCGGCCTCGCCGTACATCTGCAGCAGGAACTGCTCGACCAGCTCGCCGGGCGAGGTCTCCTCGACCTTGTCGACCACCCAGCCCCGCTGACCGCGGATGCGGCCCCCGCGCACGTAGAACACCTGGACGGCGGCCTCCAGCGGATCCTCGGCCAGCGCGATCACGTCGGCGTCGGTGGCCTCGCCGAGCACCACGGCCTGCTTCTCCAGCGCGCGCTGCAGCGCCTGGATGTCGTCGCGCAGCCGGGCCGCCCGCTCGTACTCCTGCTCGCCGGCGGCCTCGCGCATGTCCTTCTCGAGGCGTTTGATGAAGCGGGTGGTGTTGCCCGCCATGAAGTCGCAGAAGTCTTCGGCCAGCTCGCGGTGCTCCTGCGGGGTCACCCGGCCCACGCACGGCGCCGAGCACTTGTCGATGTAGCCCAGCAGGCACGGACGGCCGATCTGCCCGGCCCGCTTGAACACCCCGGCGCTGCACGTGCGCACCGGGAAGACGCGCAGCAGCAGGTCGACGGTCTCGCGGATGGCCCAGGCGTGCGAGTAGGGGCCGAAGTAGCGGGTGCCCTTGCGCTTGGCGCCCCGCATGACCTGGACGCGCGGGAAATCCTCCCCCATCGTCACCGCGAGGTAGGGGTAGGACTTGTCGTCGCGGTACTTGACGTTGAAGCGCGGGTCGAACTCCTTGATCCAGGAGTATTCGAGCTGCAGCGCCTCGACCTCGGTGCCGACGACGGTCCAGTCGACGTCGGCGGCCGTGGTGAGCATCGACTGGGTGCGCGGATGCAGCGCGGAGAAGTCGGCGAAGTAGGAGTTGAGCCGCTGCCGCAGGCTCTTGGCCTTGCCGACGTAGATCACCCGGCCGTGCGCGTCCCTGAACCGGTAGACCCCCGGCGACTCGGGGATCGAACCTGGTCTGGGCCGGAAACTCAAGGGGCTGCCCGCTGCTCTCGCCACGGTCAAAGACTAGTAGGCGCCACCGACAAGGTGACCCGCCGAGCCTTCGGACGGCACGACGGGGCTCACCATGGTCCGGGTCACGCCAGGGTGATCTGGTCGCCCTCCACCTTGATCTGCTGGGCGGCCAGCGGCTTGTCGGCCGGTCCGTCGGTGACCGAGCCGTCGGCGATGTTGAACTTGCTGCCATGGCACGGGCACACGATCGCGCCGTCCGCGACGCTGCCCACGGGGCAGCCCTTGTGCGTGCAGATCGCGCTGAAGGCCTTGAACTCGCCGGCCGTCGGCTGCGTCACCACGATCTTCTGGTCCTTGAAGATCGTGCCGCCGCCGACGGGGATGTCGGCGGTCTTGGCCAGCGCGCCACCCGCCTGGGGAGCGCTGGACTGCGGGGCGCTCGACTGCGACGCGCCCGGCTGTGCCGCGCTCGACTGGCCACCCGCGTCGGGGGCGGTGGCCGCCGTGGTCTCGGTGCTGCCGCCGCAGGCGCTGATCGCCAGCGCCAGCCCGCCCGCGCCCACACCCGCTATCACTGCCCGACGGCTTCGAAGGTCATCTCCCATGCGTCCCACCCAACCGGAGGCAGGTGAGAAATTCATGAGACGGGGATTAGGCGAGTCTGATCTTGTCGCCGTCCACGGTGATCTTCTTCTCGGCGAGCGGCGCGCCGGCGGGGCCGTCGGCCACCGAACCGTCCTCGATCTTGAACTTGCTGCCGTGGCAGGGGCAGCTGATGGTGCCGTTCGAGACGCTGGCGACCGTGCAGCCCGCATGGGTGCAGATCGCCGTGAACGCCTTGAACTCCCCTTCGGTCGGCTGTGTCACCACGACCTTCTGGTCCTTGAAGACCGCGCCGCCGCCCACCTGGATGTCGCCGGTGTCGGCCAGGGCCTTAACCTTCTTCTTCACCTTCTTCTTGGGCTCCGACGACGGCTCCTCGGTGCCCGGCCCCTCGGCGGCCGGCGCCTCGTTCGCCGCCGTCGTCGGCGAACCGTAGCTCGCGCACGCCGTCAGAACCGCCGCGAGCCCGGCGCCTCCGGCGCCGAGCATGACCGTCCGGCGCGTCGTTTCTGTCATGGTGCGTCCTCCCAGGTCTCGGTCTCACATGCAGGTACGGCCGGCGCCCCCGCGCCGGTTCAGCCTGCACGACCCCAATCCCGGAAACCACGCACAATTACCCAGAACAAGCCTTCCCCGGACCGCACCCGCGGACCGGCCCTCAGGGCGCGCCCTCAGACCACGACGATGCCGTCGCCCTCCACCTTGACCTGGTAGACGGTCAGCGGCGCGGTCGCGGGCCCCTTGGTGGCCTGGCCGCTGTCGGCGGCGAACTCGCTGCCGTGGCACGCACACGTGATGACGTTGTCCTTCGGCGTGCCCACCATGCATCCCTTGTGCGTGCAGACCGCGCTGAACGCCTTGTAGACGCCCTTCGTGGGCTGCGTGACCACGATCCGCCACTCCTGCACGATCGTGCCGCCGCCGACGGGCACGTCCGCCGTCTTGGCGAGCACCTTGCCCTTGATCCCCGACACCGGCTGCGCCTTGGCGTCCCCCGCCCCGCAACCGGCCAGCGCCAGCCCGCACGCGGCCACCCCCGCCACGCCGAGCATCTCGCGGCGCCCTATGCCGCCGTTTTCGGGCATGGCTTCGCCCTGATTCGTCACCGTCATGAATTAGCCGACCCTTCGCGTCTCCGCCGACCCCCAGCAGGTCAAGCCGTTACCCGTGCTTCAACTTTATTGGCCCCACCCCTCGGTCCGCCCATCGGGTGACCGATACGGCCACCGTCGAGGCAACGAGCGGCCCATGCACGGTCAGCGGACGGTAGGCCCGCGGTCAGCGCCGGGCGTGAGCGTGTCGCTCATGACACTCACCGAAACTCCCATGCCCACGACGTCCGGGCCGCGCTGGTGGCGGCGTCCGTGGGTGGCTCCGCTCGCGGTGCTGGCGATCGCGTTCGTCGCCTTCTCGCTGCCGCCCTACCTGTCGCTGGACCCGAGCCGGTCGCGGGTGCCCGCGCCCGACTTCTTCCCCCCGCACTTCGCGGTGCTCTCCCTGCACGTGATCTTCGGCTCGATCGCGATGATCTCGTGCTGCCTGCAGGTCTGGCCGTGGTTCCGCGCCCGCCACCCGCGGGCCCACCGCATGATCGGCCGGGTGTACGTCTTCGGCGGCTGCCTGCCCGGCGGCCTGCTGGGCCTGGTGGTCAGCCTGGCCACGCCCTTCGGCCCGGTGACCAGGGCCAGCGGGGTGGTGCTGGCGCTGCTGTGGCTGGGCTGCACGCTGGCCGGCTGGCGGATGGCCCGGCAGCGCAGGTTCGTCGATCACCGCAGGTGGATGATCCGCAGCTTCGCCCTGACGATGTCGATCATCACCAACCGCCTGTGGGGCGCGGTGTTCGTCATCACGCTGTCACCGCAGCTCGACACCACCTTCCACGGCGACCAGGCGCTGCTGGCCGCCACGGTCGGCGCACTGAGCGCCTGGCTGGGCTGGGTGCTGCCGCTGCTGTTCGCCGAGTGGTGGCTGGAGCGCGGCGACGCCGCCAAGCGCCGCCGCCGCACCAGAGCCACCGCTTGACTCCCGGCGAAATCGAGCCAGGTGAGACCCGGCCGCACCCGAGCCATCACCCGCCCGCCCCACAGTGAGACACAGCCGTACCCGAGCCGCCGCCTGGCTCAGAGCGACAGGATCTTCCGCAGGAAGCGGCCGGTGTGGCTCTCGTTGACCAGCGCCACCTCTTCGGGCGTGCCCGCGGCCACGAGCGTGCCGCCGCGGGACCCGCCTTCGGGGCCCATGTCGATGATCCAGTCGGCGGTCTTGATGACATCGAGGTTGTGCTCGATGACGATCACCGTGTTCCCGCCGTCGACCAACCGCCCGAGCACGCCGAGCAACCTGCGGATGTCCTCGAAGTGCAGGCCGGTGGTGGGCTCGTCGAGCACGTAGATCGTCCGCCCGGTCTGGCGGCGCTGCAGCTCGGAGGCGAGCTTGACGCGCTGCGCCTCGCCGCCGGACAGCGTGGTCGCCGGCTGCCCGAGCCGCACGTAGCCCAGGCCGACGTCGTTGAGCGTCTGCAGGTGCCGCTTGATCGCCGGGATCGCGTCGAAGAAGGCCAGCGCCTCCTCGATCGGCATGTCGAGCACCTCGGCGATCGTCTTGCCCTTGTAGTGAACCTCCAGCGTCTCCCGGTTGTACCGGGCGCCGTGGCAGACCTCACAGGGGACGTAGACGTCCGGCAGGAAGTTCATCTCGATCTTGATCGTGCCGTCGCCCGCGCACGCCTCGCAGCGCCCGCCCTTGACGTTGAAGCTGAACCGCCCCGGCTGGTAGCCGCGCACCTTGGCCTCGGCCGTCTGGGCGAACAGCTTGCGCACGTGGTCGAAGACCCCGGTGTACGTGGCCGGGTTGGAGCGCGGCGTACGGCCGATCGGCGACTGGTCGACGTGCACGACCTTGTCCACCTGGTCCATGCCGTTGATGCGGGAGTGCCGCCCCGGCACCGTGCGGGCGCCGTTGAGCTCCTTGGCCAGCGCGTTGTAGAGGATGTCGTTGACCAGCGTCGACTTGCCCGACCCGGACACGCCGGTCACCGCCGTGAACACGCCCAGCGGGAACTCGATGTCGACGCCCTTGAGGTTGTGCTCGCGCGCGCCCTTGACCGTGATCTGCCGCTTCTTGTCGCGCTTGCGGCGCTTGGCCGGGATCGGGATGCTCCGGCGGCCCGACAGGTACTGGCCGGTCATGGACTCCTCGCTGGCGAGGAGCTCCTGGACGGTACCGGAGACCACGACCTGGCCGCCGTGCTCGCCGGCGCCGGGACCGATGTCGACCACCCAGTCGGCGGCGGCGATGGTGTCCTCGTCGTGCTCGACGACGATCAGCGTGTTGCCCATGTCGCGCAGCCTGATCAGCGTGTCGAGCAGGCGCATGTTGTCACGCTGGTGCAGACCGATGGACGGCTCGTCCAGCACGTAGAGAACGCCGACCAGCCCGGAGCCGATCTGCGTGGCCAGCCGGATGCGCTGGGCCTCGCCACCGGCGAGGGTGGCGGCGGCGCGGTCCATGGTGAGGTAGTCGAGGCCGACGTCGAGCAGGAAGCCCATGCGGGCGTTGATCTCCTTGACCACCCGCTCGGCGATGTGCATGTCACGGTCGGACAGCTTCAGCTCGGCCAGGAACTTCGCGCACTCGCCGATCGACATGGCCGCGACCTCGGCGATCGACCGGTCGTCGACGGTGACGGCGAGGGTGACCGGCTTGAGCCTGGCGCCCTTGCAGGCCGGGCACGGGATCTCGCGCATGTAGCCCTCGAAGCGCTCGCGCGTGGCGTCGCTCTCGGCCTCGGCGTGCCGGCGCTGCACCCACGGGATGACGCCGTCGAAGGTGGTGTAGTAGGAGCGCTGGCGGCCGTAGCGGTTGCTGTAGCGGACGTGCACCTGCTCGTCGTGGCCGTACAGCAGCGACTTCTGGGCCTTCTTGGGCAGCCGTTCCCACGGCGTGTCGAGGGTGAACCCGACCGTGAGGCCGAGCGCCTCGATCAGCCTGACGAAGTATTCGCTGGTGTGGCCGCCCGACCACGGGTGCAGCGCGCCGTCGCCGAGCGTGCGCTCGGGGTCGGGCACCACCAGGTCGGGGTCGACCTCCATCTTGGTGCCGAGGCCGGTGCACTCGGGGCAGGCGCCGAAGGGCGAGTTGAAGGAGAACGAGCGCGGCTCCAGCTCCTCGAACGACAGGTCGTCGTAAGGGCAGTAGAGGTGCTCGGAGTAGAAGCGCTCACGGCCCGGGTCGTCTTCCGGCAGGTCGACGAACTCCAGCGTGATCGTGCCGCCGGACAGCTGCAGCGCGGTCTCGACGGAGTCGGTGAGCCGGCGGCGCGAGGACTCCTTGACCGACAGGCGGTCGACGATGACCTCGATGTCGTGCTTCTCATACTTCTTCAGCGTCGGCGGCTCCTCCAGCCGCACGACCGTGCCGTCGACCCTGGCCCGCGCGAAGCCCTTGGTCTGCAGCTCGCGGAACAGCTCGGCGTATTCGCCCTTGCGGCCGCGGATGACGGGGGCGAGCACCTGGAAACGGGTGCCCTCCTCCAGGTCCATCACGCGGTCGACGATCTGCTGCGGCATCTGCCGGGCGATCGGACGGCCGCAGGCCGGGCAGTGGGGCTTGCCGATGCGCGCCCACAGCAGACGCAGATAGTCGTAGACCTCGGTGATGGTGCCGACGGTCGAGCGGGGGTTCTTGCTGGTGGCCTTCTGGTCGATGGACACCGCGGGCGACAGACCCTCGATGAAGTCGACGTCGGGTTTGTCCATCTGGCCGAGGAACTGGCGGGCGTAGGCCGACAAGGACTCGACGTAGCGCCGCTGGCCCTCAGCGAAGATCGTGTCGAAGGCCAGGCTCGACTTGCCGGAGCCGGAGAGGCCGGTGAAGACGATCAGCGAGTCTCGCGGCAGGTCAAGCGAGACGTCCTTGAGGTTGTGTTCTCGTGCACCACGCACGATCAGGCGGTCTGCCACGGCGATCCCGGAGGTCGAAAGGCGGATAGGTCCACGGGGGATGGTAGACGGGGGCACCGACATTTTCGGCGAGCCGATCCCCGGCCCCCGAAAATCCGTCCTTCACAGGTTACGGCCATCTCCCGCGTCGGCAGGAGCCCTTTGAGGGTCAACCACTTGACCTGCCGCTTTATGCCCGCGCCCGACCTTGGACACCTAAGTGATGAAATATCTGGACATGACCGTTCTACCTGCGGTGCAGGCCGAACTCGCCGCCGCGACCGACCGGCTGCTGGCCACGGCCGCGTCCCTGTCCGATGCCGACATCGCGGCCCCGTCCCTGCTGCCCGGCTGGACCAGAGGGCACGTGCTCGCCCACCTGTCCGGCAACGCCCGCTCCCACCTCAACCTCCTCACCTGGGCGAGGACGGGCGTCGAGACCCCGCAGTACCGCTCCCTGGAGGCCAGGGCCGACGAGATCGAGGCCGCCGCCGCCCGTCCGGCCGCGCGCCACCTGGCCGACCTGACCGACAGTGCCGCCCGCCTGGCCGCCGCGATCCGCGAACTGCCCGCGCGGGCGTGGTCGGCGTCCGTCCGGGGCATGCGGCCGCCGCCGCATCCCGCCTGGTATGTCCTGGTACGCCGGCTGCGCGAGGTGGGCATGCACCACGTGGACCTCGGCGCCGGGTACGGCCCCCACGACTGGCCGGAGACGTTCGTCCGCCGCGAACTGCACGACCTCCGCCGATCCTGGCCGTACGGCCGCAGCACGGTGAGCGAGGTCGTCCTGACCGGCGAGCCGGGGCAAAAGTGGCAGAACCTCGGCCACGGCCCGGCCGTCCATGGCAGCCCGGCCGACATGCTGGCCTGGTTGACGGGAAGGTCGGACGGCGAGGGCGTTACCCTGGTGCCCGCGGGACAGCCGTCGCCGCCTGGTGACGGTGGTGCGCTCCTTCCCGAGCCGCCGCCGTGACTGACGATGCCGGCCCCCGCTGATCTGCCCGCGACGCCCCCGAAGGACTACCCATGACCTACACCGGCGACGTCCGGGTCGGCGGCCCCGCCGACGTGCGCGAGCTGCCCGCCCTGACCATCTCCAAGCTGGCGGTCGGCCCCCACGACAACAACGCCTACCTGCTGCGTTCCACCGAGACCGGCGACGAGCTGCTGATCGACGCCGCGGCCGACGCCGATCGGCTGCTGGCGCTCGTCGGCGACCAGCCGCTCGGCGCGATCGTCACCACCCACCAGCACGGCGACCACTGGCAGGCCCTCGAACAGGTGGCCAGGGTCACCGGCGCCGAGGTGATCGCCCATCCGCTCGACGCGCCCGGCCTGCCCGTCCCGGCCGGCCGCACGGTCGACCACGGCGACACGATCTCCCTCGGCCCGGTCAGCCTGGAGGTCATCCACCTGCGCGGCCACACCCCGGGCTCGATCGCGCTGCTCTACGACGGCGGCCCCGACGGCCGTCACCTGTTCACCGGCGACTCCCTGTTCCCCGGCGGGGTGGGCAACACCGGCAGGGACCCGGAGCGTTTCGAGCGGCTCTACACCGACGTGACCGAGCGCATCTTCGACCGCCTGCCCGACGACACCTGGGTCTACCCCGGCCACGGCAAGGACACGACGCTCGGCGCCGAACGTCCCGCGCTGCCCGAATGGAAGGCCAGAGGCTGGTAACTCAGCTGCCCGCCGCCAGCACGCGCACGATGCGCACAGCCGCCAGGGCGGGATCGTCGGCCAGGCCCACGAGCTCGCCCCACGACCAGCGGTAGAACCACCCCTCGGGCAGCGGCACGCAGTCGATCGTCTCGGCCAGCAGCGCGGTGTCGGGATCGCTGATCCTCAGCGCGGGCGGGTTGGCCCGCAGGGTGGCGGTCAGCCCGCGCTGCTCCAGCTCCGTGGCCAGCTTGCCGAGATAGTACGTACGCGTGTGCTCGCGCGGCATGGCCGACATGGATCCATCAAAGCCGAAGATGGATGAAAAATCCCCTAGTTGCCGATGCGCTCGGCTTCCTTGCGCAGCTCCCGCTTGTAGAACAACATGCGCAGCGGGATCGCCGCGACGAGCGCGATCTGCATGGTCGCGCCGATCTTGATCGGCAGGTCGCCGCCTTCCGGCCAGGCCACCCAGAACGTGAGGAAGGCCACGTTCACCATGATCCACCCGAGGACGACCGCCGCGAGCTGACCCTTCGGCTTGGGGTACTCGATCCGGCTGACCATCAGCCAGGCCACGCCGAGCACCGCGAACAGCGCCCAGATGCTGGGCTGGAACAGCAGCACGATCGAGATCACGGTCATGGCGCCCATGGGAATGGGCAGGCCCATGAAGTCGCCGCTCTTGGTCTTGACGCACGCGAAGCGCGCCAGGCGTACGACACCGGCGACCAGCACGGCCGCCGCGGCGGTGACCACCGCGATGAACGGCACCGAGGGCGGCGCGCCGACCCCCCAGATCACGACCATGAACGCGGGCGCGAACCCGAAGCTGATCACGTCGGCCAGGTTGTCCAGCTCGGCGCCCATCGCCGAGGCGCGGAAGCGCCGCGCGACGAGCCCGTCGAACAGGTCGCACGTCGCGCCGATGAGCAGCAGGACGATGGCCGTGGCGAAGTAGCTCGGCGTCGGCGTGAACTTGCCGTCGGCGACCGTGAGCTGCTGAATCGCCGAGTAGGCCAGGACGCAGACGGCGAGGAACCCGCAGACCGCGTTGCCCAGCGAGAGCGAGTCCGCGGCGGACAGGCGGAACGCCTTGCCCACGGGACCGCGGGGCTCTTCCTCGCCAGCCTGCCAGCTGCCGGCGTCAGCCGTGGTCAATTCTGGTCACCCCCGCAACCGTCTTCTCCCCCACGGTGACCGCGGGCGAGATGCCTTCGGGAAGGTAGATGTCGACCCGCGAACCGAACCGGATGAGGCCGATGCGCTCGGTCTGCGCCACCTTGGCCCCGGCGCTCAGGTACGGCACGATCCGGCGCGCCACGGCGCCTGCGATCTGCACCATCTCGATGTCGCCCAGCGCGGTCTCGAAATGCCACACCACGCGTTCGTTCTGGTCGCTGTCCTTGTTGAACGCCGGCAGGAACCCACCTGCGACATGCTGCACGGACGTGACATTCCCCGCAAGAGGGGCACGGTTGACGTGCACGTTCAGGGGACTCATGAAGATCGCGACGCGGGTGCGGCCGTCCGGCCAGGGGTCGATGCTCTGCACCACGCCGTCGGCGGGCGACAGGATGCGCCCCTCGCCGGGAGCGCGCTCGGGGTCGCGGAAGAACCAGAGCATGCCGCCGGTGAGCGCACCCAGCGGGGCCGCAGCCAGGGCCCAGCGCCGGTCTCGGCGCGTCAGCAGCGCGGTGGCGGCCGCCGCGGCCGCCGTCGGGAGGAGCCACGGGGAGACCCCGCGCGCGAGCCGGACGCGGCTCGACTTAGCAGAATCGTCTGACACGTACAACCTTTGGTGGTGACTGGACTAGGCGCTTTGCCATGCTGTTACGGAACTCGCAACTATTACACGGCGCAACTACACAAGCAAAGCGCCTCGATAGCCGTTCCGCTAGACCTGCTCCGGGTGCGTGTGCTCGCCTTCGCCGCTCGTCATGCGGGCTTTGATCAGGCTCGCAACCGTGGTGATCGCCATGGTGGAGCCGATGACCGTGAGCGACACCCAGATGGGAATTTCGGGTGCCCAGGAGACGCCGCTGGCATGCAACGCCTCCATTATCAGCTTAACCCCGATGAACCCGAGGATGAACGCCAAACCATAGCTGATGTAGACGAGTCGCTGCAGCAACCCGCCCAGCAGGAAGTAAAGCTGACGCAGCCCCATCAGGGCAAACGCGTTGGCCGTGAAGACGACGAAGGGGTCTTTGGTGAGCCCGAAGATCGCCGGAATCGAGTCGAGGGCGAACAGCAGGTCGGTGGTGCCGATGGCGACCATCACGATGAGCATGGGGGTCACCATGCGGCGGCCGTCGATCTTGACGCTGACCTTCGAACCGACGTACCCCTCGGTGGTCGGGAACGCCCGGCGCACCCACCTGAGCAGGATGTTCTCGTTGAACTCGTCTTCCTCGCCCTTGAGGTGCTGCCGGATCAGGTTGACGGCGGTGTAGACGAGGAAGGCGCCGAAGACGTAGAAGAGCCAGCTGAACCGCTCCAGCGCGGCGGCGCCGAGTGCGATGAAGATGCCGCGCATGACCAGGGCGAGCACGATGCCGACGAGCAGCACCTTGTGCTGGTAGGGCCGCGGCACCGCGAACCTGCTCATGATGATGAAGAAGATGAACAGGTTGTCGACGCTCAAGCTGTATTCAGTGATGTAACCGGCGAAGAACTCCCCCGCCTTGGCGGCCCCGAAGGTGGCCCACAACCCCACACCGAACAACGCGGCCAGGGCGACATAGAAGGTGACCCAATATCCGGCCTGCCGCATGGAGAACTCGCGGGCCTCACCGCGGTCGACGATCCAAAGGTCAAAGGCGAGGACGACCAGCAGACCGCCGATGACGGCGATCCAGGCCCACACAGGTACGGTCACGGTTCAAACCCTCCGGCATGCATGACTCATTGCCGGAGGTCTCTCCCGCCCGCGAGGAACGCGGACCGGCAGCCCCGGGGGCCCCGTGGAGTGGGGCTGCACCGTGATGACGAGGCTGTCGCGAAGGGATACTCCCCTCCCTAACCCACGCAGTATACGCCGACACTCTGATCCCATCATCCATTCGATCTTGTCGCCTCGTACACCCCGAGGACGCTCTCCACGGCATCGTCACCGTCCGGCAACTCCCGTCCCCGCCGGGCCGCCGCCTCGGCCAGCGTCCGCGCGATCCCCGGCTCGCCCAGGACCTTGCGCAACGCGCTGCGCAGCCCTTCGGCGTCCCCGTACGGAACCAGCATCCCCGCGTCGCCGACCAGCCACGGGATCCCGCCCACGTCGGACGCCACCACCGGCTTGCCCGCCATCAGTGCCTCGCTGAGGCTGAGCGGCAGCCCTTCCCAGCGACTGCAGTTGACCACGACGGACGCGGCCGCCAGCAGGTCGGGGACGTCGTCCCGGTCTCCCAGGAGCAGGACGGGAAGGTTCCGCCCCCGGATCCAGTCCTCGAGCTCCGCCCGCAACGGCCCCTCTCCCGCGACGGCGAACAGGGGCGCCGGCGACTCCCACGGCCCCGCCGCCACGTCCAGCAGGGTGTCGTGCCCCTTCTGCTGGGCCAGCCGGCCGATCGTCAGCACCAGAGGACGATCACCCGCTCCCAGTTCCTCCCGTACCTCCTCCGGCCTGCGCCGGGCGGGCCGGAGCGGCGGCGCGGGCACCATCGCCTCCGCCACCTCCCTGGCTCCCAGGACGGTCATCCGCTCCGCCAGGTCCGGCGAGACCACCAGCACCCGGTCGGCGCGCCGCGCCACGATCCGCTCCAGCACCCCGTAGACGAACCCCACGAAACCGCCGGCGGTCAGCGCGTTGTGCAAGGTGACCACCACTCCGGGCCCCTTCCCCTCCCGGCCGTCGCCCCTTCGCCCCCCTGCGTCTTGAACCGAGCCCCCCCGGCCCCTGACCTCGCGTCCCCCTGCGTCCTGAACCGGCGCCCCTTGACCCGCCGCCTCCAGCCCCACTGCGTCTTGAACCGGAGTCCCGTGGCCCGCCGCCTCCAGCCCCACTGCGTCTTGAACCGGAGTCCCGTGGCCCGCCGCCTCCAGGTCGACCGCGTCATGAACCGGGGTCCCCTGGCCCGCCACCTCCCGACGCCCGACGTCCTGAAGCAAGGCCCCTCGGTCTCTCGCCTCCCGGTGCCCAGCTTCTTCAATCGGGGCCACCCGGCCCCTTGTCCCTTGAGCCCTGAATGCCCTCAGCGCCAGGCTGGCCAACGCCCCTGCTCGCAGA
Source organism: Nonomuraea sp. NPDC005692 (assembly GCF_040631115.1). NCBI lineage: Bacteria > Bacillati > Actinomycetota > Actinomycetes > Streptosporangiales > Streptosporangiaceae > Nonomuraea > Nonomuraea sp. NPDC005692. The sequence continues at coordinate 108,529 of NZ_JBEXYU010000032.1, forward strand.
CCATGAGCGTGCACAACGTCGGCGTCGCGCGTCAGCCGCCGGATCGCGAGCACCGCGCGCAGGTCGTTCAGCGGATGCGGCCGGTCGGACACGGGCACCTCGGCGAACGCGGCTCCCGCCGCCCGGAAGGAGAACGCCTCCTCAACGCTCCCCGGCCCCACCACCGCCACCTGGTGCCCGCGCTGTACCAGCCCTTCGACGAGCATCCGTACATGCCGCCCGGTCCCACCCGACGTGGTCCCCATCACAAAAGCCACCCGCACGACCCCTCCTAAGCCTGCACCGAAACCGCAGCCACACCTCAAAGCTGAAACCGTAACCCGTTTCACGCCGCAGCTTCCCGATCTCACCCGCACAACCCGCCGACGCCCAGTACCAGCCCTCCACAAGCACCTGAGGCTCACGGCCTGCCAACCCTGACCATCACGCCCTGGTCCGCACGCCATACCCGCCACCAAGCAACCGACCGCGCAGGCCCCTACGCCCGTGCGACTGGCCTCGGGTCGCGCGCCGGACTACGCCTACCTCACCTACACCGTCGGCAGCACCGGCGCGGGCCCCTCGGCGCCAGCCGCGGCCGAATAGGCCTGGCCCATCGCGGAACTGGAGCCCGCAGAGCGGCTGAGCGCCAGGCTGGCGGAACTGAAGCCAAGGGGCCAAGGATCCCCGGCCCCTGGCACCTCCCAGATGCCGGACAACTCGACGGCCCCAAACCTCACGGCCAGCCCAACCCCCACGAGTGTGATCACCTTCACAGACCCGCCAGCCCCGTGGCGCCTGCCCACAAGAAGTCCAGCACCACTGGAACCATGCACCCGACGCCCTGCGCCCCCTCCAAGGCCAGACACCCTCCCCAGGCCAGGCCCCAGACGGCTCCTGCCCCTGCATGGCCCGTCACCTACCGCATGCCAGCCTCACAAAGGCAAGCCTTGAGGAAGACATGCCTCACAGAGCCCCCGCCTCCGGAGCCGACCACCAACGGCAAGCCACGCACCGCGGAGGACCAGGAACTACGAAACACCAACGGCCGCGCCACCAAGGCCCCGCGCCACCAGGCGTGCCAGCCCCAAAAGCCTCGCGAGACCAGCCGTCCAAGCGTCAGAAGCCGTGCGGGACCAACCGTGCGCGACCAGCCGATCCAGCCGCAGAAGCCGTACGCGACCAGCCGCCCGAGCCCGTAAGCCGCACGCGACCCCAGCCGTTCTAACTCCCGAAGCCGTACGCGACCAGCCGTCCGAACGCCCGTAAGCCGTGCGCGACCCCAGCCGTTCTAACTCCCGAAGCCGTACGTGACCAGCCGTCCGAACGCCCGTAAGCCGTACGCGACCAGGAACCGTCGGAGCGCACCTTCCGCACTCTGGGCAGAGGGTCAGTGGCAGTGGATCAGTGGCTGTGGATCAGGCGCCCCGTCGGAGCAGCCCAGCCACCCCGCTGGCATCCGGCCGGTCCACCACCGCCACGACGACAGTCCCCACCACCACGGCCACCGCCGCCGCCAGCACCACCGCACCTACGTTCGGCCAGATGCCCGAGACGCCGAGCCACCTCACCACCCCAGCCCCCGCCAGATACCCCAACACACCACCGGCGACCGCCGCCCCCGCGGCCCTGGGCAGCCCCGCCGCGGCACCGCTGCCGCGCGCCCGCACCACGGCCGCGAGCAGCAACACCCCACCGGCGGTCATGCCGACGCTCATCCCCAGCGCCATCCCGCCGATCTTCCACCCGGCGGGCAGCAGCAGCACCAGCGCCGTCTGCGCGACGATGACGACCAGCCACCCCGCCACCGTCCCGGTGGCGGCCGCCCGCCCGAGCCCGGCCGCGTAGAGCACCCGGCTCAGGTGGGCGATGAGCCCGTAGCCGACGATGCCCGGCGCGAACAGCGCGATCGCCAGGGCGAGCTGAGGCGGCGGCACCTCGCTCCTGCCTCCCAGGAACACCACCGCCCCAGGCCCCGACGCGGCGGCCAGCACCCCGGCGGCCAGCCCCGTGACCAGTACCACGGCCCGCGTGGTCCGGGCCGCCAGCGCCGAGAAGGCGACCGCGTCGCCCGCCTGCGCCGACAGCCGGGGGAACGCGCTGGTCGCGATCGGCACGGCCAGCACCGCGTACGGCACCAGATAGATCGCCCACGCGTAGTTGTAGACGGTGAGCGCCCCGTTGCCGATCGCCTTGTTCGACAGCAGCACCACGACGATCATGGCGGCCTGCTGGGCGAGGAGCGCCGCGATCCCGGCCAGGGCGAGCCTGCGCACCTGCCCGGCCACGCCGTCGGGGAAACGTAAGGTGGGCCGCCACCGCAGCCCCAGCCGCGACACGGGCCCGACCACGGTCAGCACGAGCGAGAGCACGCCCAGGCTGGTGCCCACCGACAGGGCCAGCTCGGCGGGCCCGGGCAGGTGCGCCGGGTCGACCATCCCCGAGCTGAGCGGCACGAACAGCAGGTACGCCACGATGACCACGATGCTGGACACCAGCGGCGCGACCGCGGGCCCGGCGAAGCGGTTGTGCGACTGCAGCACGCCGTAGAGCACGACGGCCACGCCGTACAGAGGGATCTGGGGGGCGAAGACGACCAGCATCCGGGTGGCGAGGGCGACGAGCTGGGTCGTGTCGCACCCGTTGACGGCCTCACCGAGGAACAGGGCGATGACCGGCCGGGCGAACAGCGCGGTGAGCGCCCCCAGCGGCACCAGGACCACGACGACCCACGTCAGCAGCGCCGAGCTGATGTGCCCGGTGCGCTCGCGCGAGGCGGCGGACCCGGCCAGCACCGGCACCACCATGCCCGCCAGCGCACCTCCGACGACGACCTCGAAGACGATGTTGGGGATCTGGTTGGCCGTCATGTAGGCGGTGGACAGGCAGTTGGTGCCGACGGTCTGGGCGAAGGCGTACTGCTTGGCGAAGCCGGCGATCCGCGCCAGCACGGTGATCGCCCCGATGAGCAGGGCGCCACCCGCCACGCCCCGCGCCGTCACGCTCCGCACCCGGCCTCCCCCGCCCAGTATCCGGTCACGCCGACATCCTGGCAGGTGCCACCGACAATCGCGCGCGGAGGGTCACACGTGGTCGACGGGACGCCGCCCGAGCATGTCGATCCGGTTGAGCACCGGGTTGGCGGCGATGACCTTGGTGAAGCTGACCTTCTCCGAAGCAGCGGTGAGCGCCGCGACCGTGCCCAGGAGGACGAGCCTGCCGGGCCTGCCGAGCTTGGTGACCGCGGCCAGCCCGAGCAGGGCGCCGAGCGAGTTGGCGCCCGCGTCGCCGAGCATGGCGCGCTCGCCGAGGTCGTCGGGCAGCAGCGCCGCGGCGGCGCCGAGCGGCACGGCGGCCAGGGCCGCGGCGGCGGGCGACGACCGCAGCAGAGAGACGGCCAGCAGCGGGCCCCCGGCCAGCAGCCCGACCTTGATCGCCCGACCGGGACGCAGGTCGAACAGGTTGGCCAGGTTGGCGGCGCCCGCGATGGCCGCGCCGTTGACCAGGGTGTCGACGGGCCCGTCGGAGACGAGGGCGGCGGCGCCCAGCCCGGTCGCGCCGATCCCGAGGATCTTGACGGCGCCGCTGGTGACCTCGCCGCGGGCCAGAGCCGTCAGGTGGCCCTTGAAACCCTTGGAGGACGTGGTGCCGTAGAGGTCGTCGTAGGCCCCGAGGGCGCCGGTGCCGACGCCGGCCAGCACCGCGGCCAGCCGGGTGCGTGGCGCCAGACCGGGCGTGAGCGCAGCGGCGACGCCGGAGCCCGCCACGAACGCGGGCCCCTCCAGCAGGGTGATGGGCTCGCCGCGATGGTTCTTGCGCGTCCAGCGCCCGCCCAGGTCGGCCGGACGGTTCCGGGTGAAGGCGGAGTAGGCGGCACGGGCGGCGGCGGCACCGATCGCGGCGCCGGCCAGCGCGTAGAGCAGGCCACGGGCCATGTCAGCTCCCTGACTGGGTCGGTGAGGGTGTGGTGGACGGCAGCGCGGGCTGGGTGGCCGAGGCCCCCTTGCCGATGCCGTACTGGCCGGCCCGCCCGCTCAGTTGCTCCCGGAGAGCGTAGACGACCACGACCCGGCCCGTGGGCATATCGACGGTATCGACGGTGGACACACGCTTCGCGACGTCGCCGTCGTCGCGCAGGGCACTGACGGCGCCCCCGGTGACGGCCGCGTTGGCGGCGCTGCCGACCAGCACCGCGCCCTTGCCCCCCGCGTCGAGCCGGTCGGCGACCGAGACGAGCGCGCCCAGCTGGGTCTCGGCCTGCTCCCCCTCGTACGTCTTCTCCGGCGCGAACATCACCGCCAGCATGGCCCGCTTGGCGGGGTCGCCGTCGGTGCTGACCAGCCCGCCCGCCTCGAACCCGCTGATGACGGCGGCGGTCGCGGCGTTGGGGGTGCCCGCCTGCGCCTGGTCGGTGGTGAGCAGCGTGGAGGCGAGAAGTGCGCCGGCCTTGTCCCAGACGGTCGCCGTGGACGGGAAGACCATGTCGACCGGTTTGAGCTGGTTGACCAGGCCGTCGAGCACGCCGCTGCGGTCGGGGTCGAAGAACTTCTCGGTCAGCATGACGCGCCCGCTCACCTCGGCGCCCGCCTCCTCCAGCACCTGCTGCTCGGCCTCGCGGAACGTGGTGGTCGAACCCGGCGCCTCGACCAGCAGCACGCGCTGGCCGGTCAGCTCGCCGGCCACCAGCTTCGGAGTGACGCTGGCGACGAAGGCGTCGTTGCCCGCCTCGCGGCCCTGCAGCTGGTCGATCTGCACGCGCAGCTCGTCCTTCGTCTTGGTGAGCTGTGCGGTGAGCTCCTGCGCGGACTTCAGCGCGGGGTCCTGCAGCAGCGTTGTGCCCAGCACTATCCCGACGGCGAGCGCCAGGAAGATCGCGACGATGGAGACGACGTGGTAGCGAAAATCGATCACGAGAAGAGTCCGACCAGCCAGAAGATGAATGCGTTCCAGACGTCTTGCAGGCCGTTCAGCCAGGTCTGGCCGAGCGGTGACAGGAAGAGCGCGACCCCCATGGTGATCAACGCGGTGATCACGAGCAGCAGGAGCTGGGAGGTGGTGATGCGGCTGCGGTAGAGCCTGCTCACGCCCTTGGCGTCGATGAGCTTGCTGCCGATGATCAGCCGGGTCAGGAAGGTGCTGGCCATGCCGGAGCGGCCCTTGTCGAGGAACTCCTCCAGGGTGCCGTGGGTGCCGACCGCGACGATCAGCTCGGCGCCCTTGTCGTCGGCCAGGAGCATCGCGATGTCCTCGCTGGTGCCGGTGGCCGGGAAGATGACCGCCTCGCGGCCGAGCTGGTGCACCCGCTCCAGGCCGGGGGCCCGGCCGTCGCGGTAGGCGTGCACGACGAGCTCGGCGCCGCAGGTCAGGGCCTTGGTCGAGACGGAGTCGAAGTCGCCCACGATCACGTCGGGGAGGTAGCCGGCCTCCAGCAGCGCGTCGGCGCCGCCGTCGACGCCGACGAGGACGGGCCGGTATTCCCTGATGTAGGGGCGGAGGGTGGCGATGTCTTCCTTGTAGTGATATCCGCGCACCACGATGAGGACATGTCTGCCCTCCATCGGGGTGCGGATCTCAGGCACGCCGACTCCGTCGATGAGAAGCTTGCCCTCACCACGAACGTACTCCATCGTGTTGACGGCGAAAGCCTCGATCTGCACGGCCAGCCCGGCGCGCGCCTCGGCCATGGCAGCCTCGACCGCCTCGGTCGTCTGCTCGTCGCCCTTGCCCACGACGTCGTCGTCGAGGTAGATCACGCCCTCGTGGACGCGGACGACGTCGCCGTCCTTGACGCGTTCGAACAGCTCGGGGTTGGCGTTGTCGACGAACGGCACGCTCGCGTCGAGCAGAATCTGGGGCCCCAGGTTAGGATAGCGGCCGCTGATGCCCGCGGCGACGTTGACCACAGCCGCCGCGCCGCATGCGACGAGCGCCTCCGCGCTGACCCGGTCAACGTCGACATGGTCGATAATCGCTATTTCCCCGGGCTGGAGGCGCTTGGTCAGCCTCTTGGTTCGCCGGTCGATTCTCGCCACTGCCGTCACACCGGGAAGGTCACCGACCTTCCTGCCACGGAGGCCCGGCATCTTGCTCCCCGGAACCTTCATCATGACCATCCTGCCAGAGGGAAACAGCGCGGAGGCCAAGCACTACGCGGCGTGTCCACTATGTCACACAGAATCACCTGTCGGCCGCTGCGAGCCCCAGCAGCTCCTCCGCGTGTGCCCGGCCCAGTTCGGAGTCCTCCAGACCGGCCAGCATGCGCGACAGTTCGCGGACGCGCCCCTCGTGGTTGAGCGTGACGACACCGCTGCGCACGACGCTGCCGTCGCTGGCCTTCTCGACGACCAGATGCTGGTCGGCGAAGGCCGCCACCTGCGGGAGGTGGGTGACGACGATCACCTGCGCGGTGCGCGCGAGCCGGGCCAGCCGGCGCCCGATCTCGACCGCGGCCTTGCCTCCGACCCCCGCGTCCACCTCGTCGAACACGAACGTCGGCACCGGGTCGGCACCGGCGAACACGACCTCGATGGCGAGCATGACGCGGCTCAGCTCACCGCCGGAGGCGCCCTTGTTGAGCGGCAGCGGCGGCGCGGCCGGATGGGCGGCCATCCGCAGCTCCACCTCGTCGACGCCCTCCGGGCCGAACTCGGCGCTCTGGGTGAGCTGCACCACGACCCGGGCGTGGGGCATGGCCAGCGCGGTCAGCTCTTCGGTCACGGCCTGGCCGAACCGCTCGGCGGCGGCCTCGCGCACCTTGGTGAGCTCGGCGGCCAGGGTGGTGAGCCTGGTGGTGAGCTCCTCGTGCTCGCGGGTGAGCTCCTCGATGCGCTCGTCGTCGCCTTCGAGCTCGCCCAGGCGGGCGGCCGCCTGCTGGGCCCAGGCCAGCACCCCTGCGCTGTCCGCGGCGTACTTCCTGATCAGGCCGCCCAGCACGGACCTGCGCTCCTGCACGGCTCCAAGACGGGCCGGATCGGCCTCGATGGACTCGGCGTAGGCGGCCAGGTCGGTGGCGACGTCGGAGATCAGGTATCCGGCCTCGGCGAGCCGGTCGGCCACGCCGGCGAGCTGGGGGTCGTAGTCGCGCACGGCCTCGACGGCCGCGCGGGCCTCCCCGAGCAGCGAGATCACGTCACGGGCGCCGCCGCCGGCCTCCATCGGGTCGCCGAGCAGTGCGGTGTGGGACGTGGTGGCGGCGCTGCGCAGCGCGTCGGCGTGCGAGAGGCGCTCCTCCTCCTCGCGCAGGTCGGCGTCCTCGCTCGGCTTGGGGTCGACCTTCTCGATCTCCTCCAGGCCGAACCGCAGCCGGTCGGCCTCCTGCGCACGCTCCCTGGCCTGGGTGGTCAGCTCGTCGAGCAGCGCCCCGACCTGCTTGTGCCGCTTGTACGCCTGCGAATACGCCCGCAACGGCTTGACCAGCTCGTTTCCCGCGTAACGGTCGAGCGCGGCGCGCTGCCTGGCGGCCTGCAGCAGCCGCTGCTGGTCCATCTGCCCGTGCACCGCCACCAGGTCGTCGGCCAGGTACGTCAGCGTGCCGACGGGCACCGTACGGCCCCCGAGCCAGGCCCTGGAGCGGCCCTCTGCCGAGACGGTGCGAGAGATGATCAACTCACCGTCCTCGACCTCACCGCCGAGGTCCTCGACCTGCTGGGCTACCCGGCCGCCGGGCTCGACGACGAGTGTGCCCTCCACGGTCGCCTTGTCGGCCCCCGGACGGATGCGCGAGGGATCGGCCCGGCCGCCGAACAGCAGCCCGAGCCCCGTGACGACCATCGTCTTGCCCGCGCCGGTCTCGCCGGTGACCACGTTGAAGCCCGGCGAAAGCTCGAGTACGGCCTCGTCGATGACGCCGAGCCCCTGGATGCGGACCTCCTCGACCCTTGGTCGCACTGCCCACTCCCGTCACTGCCGTGCCTGATGGCCGGTCGATTGTCTCCGGACACCTGTTGCCCATGGGATCCTACGCGTTCTGCCCTCCATTCATTCAGGGTCGCACTCTCCCGCGCCATCCCTGAACCGGTAGTTCGAACTTGGCGACCAGCCTGTCGGTGAAGGGCGCGCCGGTGTTCTCGACCCCGTGCAGACGGGCCAGGCGCACCGGCTCGGCGCCCCTGCGCACCTCCACGCGCGACCCGGAGGGCAGCTCGAAACGGCGGCGGCCGTCGCACCACAGAACCCCGCCCGGAGTGTCCGGCAGGATCTCCACGGCCATCGTGGACCGGGGCGAGACCACCAGCGGCCGGGCGAACAGCGCGTGGGCGCTGATCGGCACCAGCAGCAGCGCCTCCACCTCCGGCCAGACCACCGGCCCGCCGGCCGAGAACGCATACGCCGTCGAACCCGTAGGAGTGGCGCATATCACGCCGTCGCAGCCCCAGCGGGACAGCGGCCGCCCGTCGATCTCGGCGACCACCTCCAGCATGCGTTCCTGCTTCTCCACGGTGACCTCGTTGAGCGCCCACGTGTCGGCGATCACCCGGCCGTTCTGCCTGGCCAGGACGTCGATCGTCATGCGTTCCTCGACGTCGTAGCGCCCGGCGACCACGCTGTCGACCGCCGAGGCCAGGTCGGCCACCTCAGCCTCGGCCAGGAACCCGACGTGTCCGAGGTTGACCCCGAGCAGCGGCGTGCCGGCGGGCTTGGCCAGCTCGGCCGAGCGCAGCAGCGAGCCGTCGCCGCCGAGCACGATCATGACCTCGGCGTCCTTGGCCGAGCCGGGATCGTCGCAGGGGACGACCTCGACCCCGCCACAGCCGATGTCACGTGCCTCGGTGTCCAGGACGCGTACGTTGATGCCCGCCTCGACCAGCCGGTTGATGACCAGCCGGGCGCTCTCGACGGCGGCACCCCGCCCGGTGTGGACGGCGACCAGCACGGTCCGGTTCATTGCGGCCCTTCCGCGACGGCACGCTGGATCTCGGCATCGAGCTCGGCGACGGGCGGCTCACCCTCTCCTTTGCCCAGCCACAGCAGGTATTCGACATTTCCGGAGGGGCCGGGCAGCGGGCTCGCGGTCACGCCCCGCACGCTCAGCCCCAGCTCCTGCGCCTTGGCCGCGGCCTCGCGCACCGACCTGGCCCGCAGCTCGGGGTCGCGCACCACGCCGCCCGCGCCCACGAGCTCCTTGCCCACCTCGAACTGCGGCTTGACCAGCATGACGAAGTCGGCCCGCGGCGCGGCGACCTGCGCCAGCGCGGGCAGCACCAGCCGCAGCGAGATGAACGACAGGTCGCCCACGACCAGCGTGGGCGGCTCGCCCACCATCTCGGGGGTCAGATCGCGCACGTTCACGCGTTCCATCACGGTCACCCGCTCGTCGGTGCGCAGCGACCAGGCGAGCTGGCCGTAGCCGACATCGACGGCGAGTACGTGAGCCGCGCCATGGCGCAGCAGCACGTCGGTGAAGCCTCCCGTGGAGGCTCCCGCGTCGAGGCACCTGCGCCCCTCCACCGACAGGTTCTTGAACGCCTCCAGCGCCCCGAGCAGTTTGTGCGCTCCCCGCGAAACGTAGTCGGGCCCGTCGGCCGACTCGGCAACGACGATGGCCGAGGCGGTGTCGACCTGGGTCGCGGGCTTGCTCGCCTGCTGACCGCCCACGCTGACCCGCCCGGCCTCGATGAGCTGGGCGGCCTGCTCTCGCGACCTGGCCAGCCCGCGGCGCACCAGCTCGCTGTCGAGACGGATCCTCCGGCTCACCGCTCGCCCAGCGCTTCGTCGCCCGCACCCGCGAGAGTGGACTCCAGCCCGGCGAACGCCTCCTCGAACACGGCCACGTGCTCGTTCACCGGCAGCTCGCCCACACGACCGAGACCGGCCACGATGGCGTCGACCCGCTCGTCACCGGTCTCCTCCGGCAGCTCACTCATGACTCGACCGTAACGCCTCGGGCGAGCGCCCGGGACCTTGGCAGGCGTGTCACGCGTTGAAGCTCATACGGGGGTGCTAGTGATGTGGAACGCTACCGACCGCAAAGGGAAAGAAAGGATGCCCAACATGGCAAGCGTCGAGGAGTGCCGGGCGGCACTGGCCAGGCTCGTCGCCCAGTTCGACGAGATCGGCGCGGAGGATCGTGCCAAACACGTGGTCGAGCGCACGGTCAGCGCGCGGGTGTCCGACCTCGACGTGATCTTCTACGGGCGGCTGCACCACGGGGGGCTCGACCCGTTCACCGAGGATCCGCCGGCGGGCGGCAAACCGGCCGACGTGAAGATCACCATCGCGAGCGACGACCTGGTCGCGCTGGTCGACGGCGAACTGGACCTGGCCCGTGCCCTGCTCGGAGGGCGGGTGAAGATCGACGCGAGCTTCGGCGACCTGCTGCGCCTGCGCAAGCTGATCTGACCGGTTCCCCGGGCGGCTATTCGATGCGAACGCTGAGTCTTACGCAGCTGCTCGGCGCGTGTGTTCACTGTCAGGCGACTACTCAGCGCGTGCGTTAACCGTTAGGCGACAAGCGAACAGCGAACCTGGCCCCCGCCTCCCGACCGACTGAGCCGCCCTCCGGCGGCCACGTCGCCCCCTCCGGTGCTCTTCCCGACCAGCCCACACCTCCGCGATCACGGCGCTGCCCCTGCACCACGCGCGTGTACGAGTCCGGCGCGTTGCGGGCCGTGGAAGAAGGACGCCGCCACGACGGGGATCGTGGCCGCTGCTCGGCGGGGAAAAGCAAGGTCGAGGCGGCTCCTCCGCCCGTGCCACATGCTTCACCCCACGCGCTTCAGGACGTCCTTGACCGCGTCCTCCCCGATCTGCCCCTCGCCCGCGGCCGTCCAGGCGGCGTCGCAGGCCGCGCGCAGGCCGTCGATACGGCTGCCGTCGCCTTCGAGGTGCAGCGCCCCGTCGCGCCACTCGGCCCGCCATCCCCCGCAGGTGCCCTCCCGCACGTCGGGATAGGGCTGGACCAGCGCGCCGAGGTCCTCGGCCAGGTACGTGGGCCGGTGCCGCGGCGCAGCGGTCAGCACGTCGAGCGGGGTGGCCACCCCGGTGAACACCAGCAGGCTCTCCACCCCCGCGTTGGAGGCCCCTTCGATGTCGGTGTCCAGCCGATCCCCCACGACCAGCGGCCGCCGAGCGCCCGTACGGATCATCGACTCCCGGTGCAACGGCGGATCCGGCTTACCGGCGTACACCGGTTCGATCCCGGTGGCAGCGGCGATGACCCGGACCATTGCCCCGTTCCCCGGCAGTTCGCCCCGCCCGGTCGGCATGGTGCTGTCACCGTTGGAGGCCACGAACAGCGCGCCCTGCCGTACGGCCAGCGCCCCCTCCGACAACAGGGCGTACGACAAACCAGGAGCGATCCCCTGAACCACCGCCGCGGGCGACTCGGCAGCGACGGACACCGGCCTGAGCCCATGAGCACGTACGGCCACCCGCAGCCCTGACCCGCCCACGACCAGCACCGCGGCGCCCGGAGCCACCTGCTCGGCGACCAGTCGCGCGGCCGCCTGCGCCGAGGTCACGACATCGGCCGCCGCGGCCGGGACGCCGAGTTCCCGCAGGTGGGCGGCGATGGCGGCGGGCGTCCGCGAGGCGTTGTTGGTCACGTAGGCGAGCCGGACCCCCTTGCCCTGCGCCTCCTCCAGCGCCTGCCTCGCGCCGGGTACCGCGTGCTGCCCGAGGTAGACCACACCGTCGAGGTCGAGCAGCAGGGTGTCATAGCCGTCAATCAGCACAGCGCCTCTTCCCGTTTGACTCTCACGCCGCGTGAGACTTTAGCGTCGCCTTCGTACCCCGCCACAGGAAGCCCTCTCCTCGTGGCTCGGAAACCCGTACCCGACACCGGAAGGACGACCATGTCCCGCGAACCCGCCCCCACGAGGAAGGAACGCGCAGAACGCCTCGACGCCCCCGCCCATGACGCGTACGCGGCGGAGGCCGAGGAACGCTGGGGCGACACGCATGCCTGGGCCGAAAGCGCACGCCGCACCTCGTCGTACACGAAGGAGGACTGGCAGCGGCACGAAGCCGAGGCAGCCGCCCTCTCGGCCCGCCTCGCCGACGCGATGCACGCCGACGTCCCGGCCGACAGTGACCTCGCGATGGACCTGGCCGAAGAACACCGCGCCCACCTCTCCCGCTGGTTCTACGACTGCACGTACGACATCCACCGCGGCCTCGCCGACCTGTACGTCTCCGACCCCCGCTTCACCGCCACCTTCGACCGCACCGCCACCGGCCTGGCCGCCTACCTCCGATCCGCCATCCTCGCCAACGCCACCCGCCACGGCTGACCCCCACCGCCTGACAGGCCGAATGGACGTAATGCCGCGTGTGCGGCGGCGGCCCGCAAGCTCGGAACTGGGGCACGGCCCTCAACGCGCCGTTCTCCCTCGCAGAACCGGACAACGACCCTCAAAGCAGCCTTCGCTCATGATGATGGGGGGCCAAATGCAGCCACGGCATGTCCTGTCCTTATGCGACGGCAGCCAGATGCATCCGCGGCATGCTTGCACGCTCACGCAGGGGCGGCCTGAGCTGCCGCCACAGCTGTATTCGCCCCACCCCCTGACCGCCCGCCCGGGAAAGTACCCCCATATCCAGGTGGTGAGATATGGCACGGCCAATCACCATGGTCTTCTCGCAACCCGAGTCGAGTCGCCAAGCGGCTGGGCAGTCACTTCTCCGGCATCGGGCAGAGTCGTCACGACAGGCGCCTGGGGGCAACCGCGGGTTGGTGCCGTGATGTACCCCAGCCGCCGTCAGCGTCTGGAGAACATGCGGCCGCCCATGCGTGACGGCATGAACGTCTCATCGAGCCTCTGGAAGGACCTGAGCAATAACGTCACCCCGATAGGCCGACCACGGCACGCCATAGCCGCGTGCCAGGCCACGGACACCCGTCCTCCAGCACAGAGCTGGGTCAAGGAAGCGATCTGCTGCGACGCCGCCCGATCAGCACGACGGGCTGCAAGCAGACACCGCAGTGCGGCTCCCCATCCGAGCTGACGCCGCCCAGAGCGGATGGAAACGCCCGGCACAGCCACTTGGTCGCCATGGCCGGTCCTCGCGCCCGCCTGCCCCCTACATCTCTCGTCGAGCCCTCAACGTCGCCCGCACGCTCTTCAAGGCCGACACGTAATGCCGCTCGTCCGGCCGCATGGCCACCGCGATGGCCAGCGGCTCCTGAGCCCCTTCCAGATCCCCCGTACGCCACAACGACAAGCCCAGCCCGAAGTACGCATAATCCTCAGCCGGGTTCGCATCCACGATCTGCCGGAAACTGGCCGCGGCCTCCGCATACTGACGGGAGTTGAACTGCGCCCGAGCCAGCGCCTCAAGGATGCTCCGGGACTGCGGCTCGGCAGCGGCAGCCCGCTCCAGCAGCGCCGCGGCAGCCGCCGGGCTCCCCTCCTTCAGCAACTTCACACCACGCTGATACCAGTCGTAGACACCGCCCCCGGGAACGCCGCCCAAGGACTCATCGTGACCATTTCCGCCCTGAACCATGCGTGAGGACTCCTTCATCGCTGGACGACGAACCTCGCTCCCGCTCCGCCGCGTTAGGGGCGCGACAGCAAACGATTGGGGCAACTCCTGGTAGGCGCAAACATTTATGGGAGCATGCCCGGTATGGGGACTCCTGAACTGCCGGTGCCGGACGGACTGGTGCTACGGCCCTTCCGAGGCGTACGTTTCGATGTCGAAGATCCCGCGAAGGTGACCTCCCCACCGTACGACCTGATCAGCGATGCGGACGTCGAAGCCCTCCTTGCCTCCCACCCGAACAACGTCGTCCGCCTCATCCTTCCCTGCAACCCCGAAGCGACACCCGCCACCGAACAGCCGGCCGGAACCCCGTCCAGACTCCGCCACCGGACCGAGGTACCGCTGGAAGCCCGTTACTCCGAGGCCAGGGACACCCTGAGGGCCTGGCTGGACGCCGGCGTCCTCGTGGCCGACGACACCCCCGCTTTGTACGTGTACGAGCAGAGCGGCCCACACGTCCTCCAGCGTGGCCTGATAGGCGACGTCGGCCTGATCGACCCCGCCGAACGCGTCATCCTCCCCCACGAGGACGTCATGCCCGGCCCCATCGCCGACAGGCTGGCCCTCATGAGCACCACCGAGGCCAACCTCGAACCCATCTTCCTGCTCTACAACGGCGACCACGGCAGGGCCACCCGCCTGGTGGACGAGGTGGCCGCCAAACGGCCGCCCCTCGTCACGGCCGGAACCGAGGACGGCCTCACCCACCGGCTGTGGGCGATCACCGACCAGGACGAGATAGACGCCATCAACGCCGACCTGCGCAACCGTCAAGCCCTGATCGCCGACGGCCACCACCGGTACGCCACCTACCGCGTACTCCAGCGTCAGGAGCACGCCGCCCGCCAAGCCCTGCGGGACGGGACCCCCCAGGCCACGCCTCACGCCCCGTCACAAGAAGCCCTCCAGCCCACGGTTCCCCAAGCCTCTCAGCAGGTCTCCCTCAACGCGCCACTGAGCATGCCCACCCAGAACTCCCAGGGCACCCCGCACCCGTCACCGGAACCCTCCACCACGCCGGACCACCCCGTAACCCCCTCGCCCAGCCCAGTCACCTCGTTCCGGCACGAGCTGACCGATCACCTGGCCCATCCGTCAGCGGAACCGACCTCCGCGCCGACACCCGGTCAGGCGCTGGGCCCCTGGGACTTCGGGCTGGCCCTGATCGTCGACTCCACCGCCTACCCGCCCGACCTCAAGGCCATCCACCGCGTCATCCCCGGTCTCCCCTTGACCGAGGCCGCCGCCAGGGCCAGGGGCGCCTGGCAGGTGCACGACTACGACGACCTGGCGCAGGGCCTGGAGGCGCTGCAGAACGCGGCCGAGCCCGCCTTCCTGCTCGCCGGGGAGAGCGGCACCCATCTGCTCACCGACCCCGACCCGGTGCAGCTCAACCTGGCGATGCCGGACCACCATTCGGACCGCTGGAACTCGTTGAACACCTCCATCCTCACCGAGTTCATCCTGCCCAAGGTGTGGGGCATGGAGGACGACGAGCGGGCCGTACGCATCGTCCACCACGACACCGAGGCGGCGTTGCGGCTCGCGATCCAGACGGGCGGCACAGCCGTCATCCTCAAGCCGCTCATGGTCCACGACGTGCTGGCGGTCGCCGCGGGCGGCGAACGGGTGCCCCGCAAGTCCACCTCCTTCGGCCCCAAACCGCGTACCGGCCTGGTCCTGCGCACGTTCGCCATCGACTGACGCCGCCCCTGCCGCGTAGCCCGCCTCCCCTGCTCCCCCTCATCGCGATCCAGCAAGCCCCGAACCCAGCATCAGGCGTGGCTATCGGCCAACCGGAACGCAGACCCATGACCCCTGCCCAGATCGAAGCGCTCTCCAGGGCGGCGCCTCGCCATCGCCGCCAAGGTCACCCCGCCCCGGCCAACTGAGCCACCTGCCGCGGCCCCTGGCTCGGAACCACCTCCTCAGACGGCTCAGTAACCGTCCCCTCGACAGGTCTGACGGCGCTGACCTCCACCTCGTACCGCCAGATCTTGGCGGCGGCCGGGCCGAAGACCCGGCAGCGGAACGCGCCCGTCACCTCGATGAAGTCACGCGGTTTGAGACCCCGCACGATCTCCGCCACCCCGGGGTCGAACGTGACGCACGGGATGCTGTCGGTGAGAGCCGGGCCTCGCCGGTGCCTGCGCCGGCGGCGTACGATGACGCGCCACTTCGTGGCCATGTCGCCGCTCGGCATCGCGTATTCCTCGACCGCCGCCGACAGCCGCCCCACCAGCACGACCTCGTTCCGATCCATTGTCGTCCTCCCGTTTGTGTTCCGGAGGAGATCACTCTCTACGATGAAGGGAAGCCCGGATCGATACGAACGTCGTTCTGGGGATGACGGATGTACGCGCGGGAGTGCCTGTGGACAACATCACCGCACTAGGCGGCGACGTCTATGAGATCGACACCAAGATGGCCGGATACGCGGGCATCACCGCCGGCTACCTGATCCTGGGAGATCGACCGTGCCTGGTGGAGACGGGCACCTCGACCTCGTCCCCCGTGGTGCGCGACGCGCTCGCCTCGCTCGGCGTCGGCCCGGACGACCTGGCCACGGTGGTGGTGACCCATATCCACCTGGACCACGCGGGCGGTGTGGGGGACATCGCGAGGTTCTTCCCATCTGCGCAGGTGGTGGTACACGAGAAGGGCGCGCGCCATCTGGCCGATCCGTCGCGTCTGATGGCCAGCGCCCGGATGGTCTGGGGTGACCAGCTCGACACCCTCTTCGGCGAACTGTCCCCCACCGAGGCCGAGCGCATCGTCGCCCTGGGCGACACCGGGGCCATCGACCTGGGCAACGGCCGCACACTGAGCAGCCACTACTCGCCCGGCCACGCCAAGCACCACGTCGGCCTGATCGACTCCGCCACCGGAGACCTCTACGTCGGGGACGCCGCAGGCGTGTACCTGCCCCAGACCGGCGACCTGCGCCCCGCCACGCCACCGCCGGACTTCGACCTTCAGACGGCCCTCGACTCGATCGCCCTGTTCCAGGCGCTTGGTCCGCAACGGTTGCTGTTCAGCCATTACGGACCGGTCGGCGCCGTCCAGGAGACTCTTGAGCGATCAGCCGAAGAGCTCCAGGTCTGGGTGGACCTCACCCGCCAGGCACACTCCGAGGGCCTCGACCTCGATCACGCGGTCGCCATGGTCCGCGACCGCACCAAGGAGCGCTACACCGCCCTGAAGTCGGACGACGCGACGGCCGAGCAGTTCGAACTGCTGAGCGGCGCCCCGTCGAACGTCGCGGGCATCCTCCACTGGCTCAACCGCGTCGAACGATGACGACCGGCTGACCACACCCCATGTGACACAAAAGCTCCGCCGTACCCCGAACCATCAGGGGTACGGCGGAGCAGCAACACCTACTCGTCGTTCTTCTTCGGCCGGTCCTGAGCGGATTCGTCCGTCTCGACCTCGAGCACGTCACCGAAGTTCGGCTCGATGAACGCAGGCGTGATCCCCGGCGTCCCGGCCTCCGCCGGCTTCTCTTCCTCGCCGCTGTCCGCTGGCTCGCCCGCCTCCGGCTCGGCGGCCTCGGCAGCGACGGCGGCCTCCGGCTCGACGGGTGCAGAAGCCTCCGCGGATTCAGAAGCCTCGGGAGATTCGGAAGGCTCGGTCGCTTCCGGCTCCAGGAGGTCGTCCGCCTCGGCCAGGGCCTCGGCGTCCTCTTCCTCCTCCTCGGCCAGCTTGCCCTCGTCGGCGGCACCGGCGTCGTCGAAATCGTCCTCGGAGTCGAGGTCCTCCTCGAAGTCCTCCTCGACGTCTTCGATGACGGCTCCGGTGAGCTCGGCGTACCGCTCGGCCGCGTCCGTCTCGCCGTCCTCGTCGAAGGCCATCGCACGGGCGAACCAGTCAGTCGCCGCCTCCTGGTGACCGGCGTCGGCCAGGGCGTCTGCATAGGCGAACGCGAGGCGTGCCGACCACGGCTTGGGCTGCGGGTCGCGCAGCTCGGGCAGGCGCTGGAGGGTGATCACGGCCGCGTCCTGCTGGCCGAGGTCACGCCTGGCACCCGACTCGACGATGGTCAGCTCGATGCGTCCGGCCCGGTCGAGGCGCTCGGCCTCCGGCGAACGTACGAGATCGATGGCCCGCTCCGGACGGCCCAGACCGCGCTCGCAGTCGGCCATGACCGGCAGGTACGCGTCCGACCCCGTCATCCTCCTGGCCGCACGCAGGTCGCTGAGCGCCTCGGAGAAGTGCCCGGCCCGGTAGGCGACGATGCCCGCAGCCTCGCGTACGACACCGATGCGAGCGGCGAACCGGCGCGCCACCTTGGTGTGTTCGTGCGCCTTGTCGGGGTCGTCCTCCTCCAGGGCGCGCTCCGCGGCGACCAGGTGCCTGCCGACCAGGTCGGAGAGGTCACCGGGCAGCGAACGCAGCTCCTCGCGCACTTCCTTGTCGAGCTCTTCCGCGGTGATGTCGGGCGCCACCTCGGGCAGCCTCTCGCGCTGCGGGGCGTCGGAGTCGCGCTCCTCCCGGCCGTACCTGGCGCGGGTGCCGCCGCCCGGACGCTCTCCCCGGTCGTCACGCGAGAACGGACGCGACTCACGGTAGCCGCCGCCCTCACGACGAGGCCCGTAGGAGTCGTCGCGGCGCGGGCCACGGTCGTAACCACCCTCGCGACGCGGACCCCGGTCGAACCCTTCACGACGCTGGCCGCCGCCGCGGTCGTCACGGAACCCGCCCTCACGACGCGGTCCCCCTTCGCGACGCGGCCCCCGGTCGAAGCCCTCACGACGCGGACCCCGGTCGAAACCCTCACCACGGGGACCCCGCTCGAAGCCCTCACCACGAGGACCACGGTCAGAGCCTTCCCGGCGCGGGCCCCGGTCGCCGAAGCGGTCGTCGCGGCGCTCGCCGTACCCGCCGCCCTCACGGCGCGGGCCACGGTCGAAGCCTTCACGACGCGGCCCGCGGTCGAAGCCCTCCCTGCGCGGACCCCGGTCGGAGTCCTCGCGACGCGGACCCCGGTCGAAACCCTCACGACGCGGACCCTGCTCGAATCCCTCACGACGCGGGCCACGGTCAAAGCCCTCACGACGCGGCCCACGGTCACCGTAACCGCCGCCCTCGCGACGCGGCTCACGGTCACCGTAGCCGCCGCCCTCACGACGCGGCCCACGGTCGCCATAGCCGCCGCCCTCACGCCGAGGTCCACGGTCCTGGAAGGGACGACGCTCGTCGCCCTCACGGCGCGGCCCCCGGTCGAAGCCCTCTCTGCGGGGACCACGGTCAAAGCCCTCGCGACGCGGGCCACGGTCGCCATAGCCGCCGCCCTCACGCCGAGGTCCGCGGTCCTGGAAGGGACGACGCTCATCTCCCTCGCGACGCGGCCCCCGGTCCTGGTAGGGACGGCGGTCATCGCCCTCACGGCGCGGCCCGCGATCATCCCGGTCCCGGTAAGGACGACGCTCGTCGCCCTCACGGCGCGGCCCCCGGTCGAAGCCCTCCCTGCGGGGACCACGGTCAAAGCCCTCGCGACGCGGCCCACGGTCACCGTAACCGCCGCCCTCACGGCGCGGCCCACGGTCGCCATAGCCGCCGCCCTCACGGCGCGGCCCACGGTCGCCATAGCCGCCGCCCTCACGGCGCGGCCCACGATCGCCGTAGCCACCGCCGCCCTCGCGACGCTCGCCGGAGCCGCCGCCTTCACGGCGGTCACCGTAGCCGCCCTCGCGGCGGGGCCCGCGGTCGTCCCGGTCGCGGTAGGAGCGGCCCTCATCGCGGGAACCCTCCCCGCCTCGGGGCGCGCTGTCCTCGCGGTTGTACGGCCGCGGCCGGCCCTCTGAACGGAACGGACGATCGCCACCGGAATCACGCCCGCGAGAGCCGTATCCGCCAGTCCTGCCGCCGCCAGAGCGCCTGTCCCCGTAGTCGCCGCGCCCGCGCTGTCCGCCGTCCGATCCGTTATCTCTGTTCACTTCTGGTCCATTTCGTTGGCTCACTCAGCGGACTCACAACGGCGGTCCACCGTGGCTGGTCGCCGCCCGCCCTCGGGCCTTACGCGACGAAGGCCACCCGTGGGGGTGGCCCGCTCCCCCCAGCCTAGCAAGCCCCCGAACGTTCACGAGCCCTCCAGATACCCCACGACCATTCCACCAACGCGCCCGCCCACGACCATCCCACCTTTGTTCCACCCACCGAAGGACACTGCCTAGAAGGCTCGCCGCGGTGATTTCATGGTCGAAGCCAAGCAACAGAAGAACAGAGAGTCCCCCCAGCTGCATCTGGCCGACGTTCTCACGCACGTGTGCCCGGAGGCATCGAAGAAGCCTCCGAACGATGGGCTCTGCCGCGCTCGAGCCTGTGGCTTGAGAGTGGACCGTCACAACTGCTGTGCGCCGGGCGCCCCGAGAGCAGCCCTCCGCTCTGATGCGACCGATCCAGAAGGCGGCTCGACCGTTTGCGCGACAAATAGCTCACCAGCCATCACCCAGGGCCGGCGCGCGAAGCTCCTGGAGCTGTCACGCCCGGCCTCAAGTCGTCGGAACGAGAAGCTTGCTGTGGTCGATGTGCTCATTACCAGGGGCCAGGTCGGGCACGGAGAGCACATCAACTAAAGGACGCTTTGCAACGCACTGCTCGCGAACCGGTTGGCACGATCCGACTGGCAGTCGGCCTGTTACACCGAACCGAACTCCCAAGGCTTCGACGCCCTGTGCCCTTGAAGCTCTTCATCGGGAAGCGCGTACAACGCAAAGAAGCCCCACACGATTCGTGTGGGGCTTCTTTGAAAGATTGTCCGGCGGTGACCTACTCTCCCACACCCTCCCGAGTGCAGTACCATCGGCGCAGAGAAGCTTAACTTCCGGGTTCGGAATGTAACCGGGTGTTTCCTTCTCGCCATAACCGCCGTAACTCTATGAAACTGTCAAGCGGACTGCCGCTTGCTGTTTCAGAATTGCATAGTGGACGCGGGCAAGAATTTCCTTGGTGTGGCGCAGCTCCGGACCCGGCGAAGAGTAACAGAGCGCAGCACACACCAAAGCATTATGCTTTGTGGTCAAGTCCTCGGCCTATTAGTACCGGTCAGCTCCACACATTACTGTGCTTCCACCTCCGGCCTATCAACCCGGTCGTCTACCGGGAGCCTTAC